>DMLA01000179.1:23321-32964 GCA_003453555.1 Chloroflexota bacterium
CTTGAACTGCCACATCATGAACGGGAGGATAGGCTGTTGTGACTTCGTACGTTGAGGCCATTTCCAGGAAGATCTTTGCCTGGAAAAGTATAGATGAACCCATGAAAGGAGATTGGAAAAGGTCATCATGAAAAAAAGACGGCCTGGGTCCTCTGTCGAAGCAAAGGAAGGGAAGAGACACCTTATCTCCGCTATTGTGGCTTGCTACAACGAGGAGATGAGGGTGGCTGAGACCATCGAGGCCCTTCTTGGATGTCCAAGCGTTGACGAGATCATCGCTATTAACGACGGCTCAACCGATAACACCCTTGCAATTCTGAAACGGTTTGAGGGCAAGATTAGGATCATCGACTTGGAGAAAAACGAGGGCAAAGGCTTCGCCATGGCCGAGGGGGTCAGAAAGGCCCAAGGCGATATCGTTCTCTTCCTGGATGCCCACCTCTTGAACCTCCAGGACAACCATATCAGGAAGTTGGTCGAGCCCCTTATAGAGGGCAAGGCTGATGTTACTTTGGGGATTTCGCTCCCCAAGGCGGTCAGCCCCCTCTGGCCCTGGACGGGCCAGAGAGCCTATCTCAGAGAATCTCTCCTCCCCCATCTGGAGGTGATGGAAAGGACGAGGTTTGGGGTGGAGACCTATCTTAACGAGGCCTTCGAAGGGAAAAGGGTTGTCTTAGTTAGGCTGGAGGGGTTGATCCATCTGCCCAAGCATCAGAAGATGCCTCTCTCGGAGGTCTTCGATTCCTACCTCATCGAGGCAGTGGAGATCGCCCAGACTCTGGCGGAGATGAAAGGGGTGGAGGTCAGAAACATCCGAGAGGCTCTCAGCCCTGAGAGGATAAGGTCTATTAAGAGTCTCACTGAGAAGGTGGGAGAGCGGAAGGTCAAGGAGATCATAAGTTATATCAAAGAGTATATCATCCCCTATTTGGAGGGGAAGTTCTGAGGCGAACAAATAGCAGATGATGCGTAGCGAACCGTTTTTCTGTGGTGTCAGGATCTAGATCCTGACACCACTTAAGGTCGGTTTTCCCTGGCCTGATGATGCCAGGACAGGCCATGCCTGACCTAAAGGGTAGGTTTGGAAACCGGCCCTACTTGACGCAAAAGGCACACGTATCAACGTTCTTTTTCCCTGTTCCCTTGGCATAATTCAATGCTTCTTCAAGACTACCAAAGGTTCCCGACCAATAGCCATTAATAGTTTCGTCCCTTCTGCGATATGTATATTTCCCGCAATTGGTATCATGTACCATAGCCTTATTAGTTGGATGATTTACATACACCACATGACTCATGCCTTACCTCCCTACCTCCCATAGATACCCGACCACATCAGTGTCTAGGTGGTCAGAAGCGGGACACTATCTAATCCCGCTTCCTTGTTTGCTGCCGCACGTGCCAGAGGCGTTGCGCGGCGGTGAGGTTGGTGAAGAGGGCCAGGACTCCCAGAGCCCAGGGCATCAGTTGCAGGAAAAGCCCAAAGAGCAGGGTAATGATGCGCTCGGCGCGGGTGAAGAGCCCCACCTTGCATTCGATACCCACCCCCTCGGCTCGGGCCCGGGTGTAAGAGACCATGAGGGAGCCAGCGATGGTGAGGTAGATGAGGATGATCTCTAATTTTGCTCCTCGCTCGATGTACCAGTAAAGAAGGCCTAAATATAGGGCGATCTCCGCCCATCGGTCTAGGGTGGAATCGAGGAAGGCTCCGTAGGGGGTGTCTCTACCACCGAGTCGGGCCAGGGCTCCGTCAAGGGCATCGAAGAGAGTGGCAGGGATGATGACCACCCCTGCGATCCGCTGGTGGCCGAAGGCCAAGAGCCCAGCGGCACAGAGAGTGATAAGCAACCCGACCCTGGTCAAAAGGTCAGGGGAGACCCCCAGCCTGTGGAGAGGACGGGCCAGAGCCATGAAAATCTTCTCCGTGCCTTCCCGCAAGGGGTTGCTTATCATACTATGTTTCCCTTCCTGGCTAGGAGTTCTCGATAGTAATCTAGGAGTTGTTGAGTCACCTTGACCCAGGAGTAGCCCTCCGCCCGGGCTCGGCCCCTTTCACCCATCTTACGCCTCAGTTGCGGCTCTTTGAGAAGGCGAATGATCGCCTGGGCCAGGGCTATCTCGTTCTCTGGCTCAACTAGGAGGCCCTCCACTTCGTTTGTGAGCACCGTGCGGTAGCCAGCGATATCGGAGGCGACGATGGCCACCCCGGAAGCCATAGCCTCCAAAAGAACCATGCCGAAAGATTCGAAGCCCGTGGAGGGGGCACAGAAAAGGTCACAACTCCTATAGTAGCGGGGCAGTTCCTCATCGGGGACATACCCTACGAAACGGACGCCCCTAAGCCGCTTTCTTCGCACAAAATGGACGTAGGGGGCTTTGTCCTCTTTATCGTAGGCTCCCACCACTAGGAGTCGGGCTCCCGGAAACTCCTCTTTCACGTAGGGAAAGGCGCGTAGGAGATACTTAAACCCCTTCCTCTTCTCCAGGCGCCCCACGAAAAGGATATTTGGCCCCCCAGCGGCGTATTTGGAGAAGGGCTCTACTTGGGCCCCAAACCGCTCCAGGTCTATGCCGTTGGGGATGACCACATATTCGCCAGGGAAATATCTGCTTATATAATCGCGCACCGCTTCGGAGACCACTATCTTGCCGTCCAGTTTAGCGAAGATGGGCTTAAATATCCGCTTGCCGTATTGGTAGCCGGCAGAAGAGTCGCGATAGGCGTGGAAGGTGCCTACATTCACGCTTTTCGAATGACGGAGGACTATTAAAGGCAGGGCTGGAGCCGGGGGCTCATGGATGTGGACGATATCGAACCGTTCTTGTTGAAGGATCTTCTTCACTCGACGATAGACGCGAGGCGAGAGGGTGATGCGCGCCTTCGAGCCGCTGAAGGGGACGGAGATCACGTTGCCGCTCATACTGATGACATGCTCCTCAAGCGCTTCCTCCCCGGAGCAGGGGGCCATGATCTTCACCTCATGACCCAGCCTTCGGAGGTGCTTGTCCAGGTAGAAGATATGCTTGTTCACCCCACCGGGGACAGTGTAATCATAGGGAGAGACTAAGGCTATCTTCATCTCCACCTTTCCAGGAAGGAGTCAAAGGCCCGCCTGATATGCTTGCTGGGTAGGACCACCAGACTCTTCACCATCTGCTGGCCGGCTACCGGGACAAGTTGGCGATGCTCCTCCCAAGATAAAAACTCGCCCTCTGCCCTCGTGGTTCGGGACTCAAGAGCCTGGCGGAAATCCTCGGCTGTCCGGCCAGGGAAGAAGGTATGGGCTTGGCCGATCATGGAGAGGAAGTGAGCGTCGCTGCCTCCCAATTCCGAGAGGTGAAACCTCTGCTCGTTGAGGGCCATCACCCGCTCATAACTGACTCGGCCCACGAGGTTGGGATTCAGGATCTCCAAACCCTCAAGCCCTATCTCCTCTCGAGGGTCTCTCAATATCCGTTCAATGCTCCATCTCTGGAGGCTCAAGGTGAGCCAACTCATAGGATGGGGCACAATGCAGAACCCCCCTTGCTCATGGACCAACTCTATAGTTCGCGTTAAAGGCTGGAGCATCTGGACCGGTTCCTCCAAGTCGTAGACCAGAAGATGTCCCTCTAAGGTTGTGATCTCCATCCCCACCAGCGCCTGGAAGCGATAACCCCCTTTGGCTACTAGCTCCCTGGCTTCTAGGGAGCCGTCGATGAGATCGTGATCGGTGATGGCGATCAGATCCAGATCGGTGTCGTTTTCCACATAGTCAAGGAGCTCGCGCACTGCGGGTAACCCGTCACCCGCGGCAGAGTGGATATGTAGGTCAGCCTTTCCCATCAGACTCCTCTAGAGGGCCAGAGAGGATAAAAGATCAGCCATTGCTCAGGGTGCTGGCGGATCACCCTCTCTAGACCGGCCACCACCTTCTCCATGTTGGCGCGCACATCGCGCTTGAAGTCGCCCGTATCCTCTAATTCCAGAGGAGGGTGGATCTCAATGGTGTAAGTGTTGTCCGGTTCCCTCCTGCCGAAGGCCAGAGCCAACTTGGCCCCCGTGCGCATAGCCAACTGGACGTGGCCATCGGGGAGGCGAGCCGGCGCGCCGAAGAAATCGACCATGATACCACTCTCCGTAGTATCCCTATCCGCCGCTACCACCACTATCTCGTTGCGCTTTAGGGCCCGGAAGAGACCCAGAAGGGGCCCGTCGGCGGGGAGGAGGGTGATCCCTTTGTTCTCTCGCAGGCTGCAGATATATCGGAATAGGATCTCTGGCTTCAGATGTTCGGCGGGAGCGGTCACCGGGAAAGATAGGAGAGGGATCGCATGCATCAAGCCGTCGGGGCTCCCGAAATGAGCGGTGGCCAAGACCAGCCCCTTGCCTTGGGCCAACGCCTCCTCGATATGTTCTAGCCCCTTGACGGTGAGGGAGGCTCTCATCTCTTCGCCGGAGAGGGTTCGTTGGTGGAAGAGTTCATAGTAGTTCTGGAGGGAATTATGGAAGAGTTGGCGGGCGGTCTCTTCGATGGTGGCCCTATCGGTCTCTTGACCCAAGACATGCCTCAGGTTCTCTTGCACTATCTGTCGGGCGCCGGAGTGAAAGCGGTAGATCAGATCCCCGATGAAGGAGAACAAGGGATACCCCCACCGCGGTGGTATATGGGGGACGATGGCTCCTGCGAGTCGGTAGAGTAGATAGACGAGAAACGTTTGGTTCACTTTACCCACACCGCCTAGAAGGCCACATGCGACGGAACATGTACCATTGATCGGGGTACTTTTCGATGATCTGCTCCAGGGTCTCTACCACCATCTGGGAGAGATGGCGTAGGTCTTCCCTTCTGTCGCCGCTGGCTCGGAAATCCAGTGGGGGAAGGAGTTCTCCCTGGAACCTGTCATCTGGGGTGCGCACCAGATATCCGATGAGGAGGGGAGCACCGGTATGCAACGCTATGGCGGCCGGCCCCCGAGGCCAAAAGATATTCTGGCCGAAGAAGCGCACAGCCACCCCCTCGCTGGGGGAGAGAGGACGGTCCACTATGATCCCCGCTATCTGGTTGCGCTTCAAAGCGCGGAGCAGCGGCCTCACAAGGCGATCCACGAAGATGATGTGGATGCCCTGGGCTTCCCGCCAACCGTGGATCAGGCGGTTGAGCCAGAGGGGTTTCTGCTTCTCGGCCACCACGTACAACTCGTATCCTCGTCCCGCCAGAGCCAAGCCTGCCAGATCCCAACTGCCCAGATGGAGCCCTACCAGGAGGGCGCCTTTGCCCTTCTGCAGCGCGCCATCCAGATGCTCCCAACCGTTGAACTGGACCCGCCTCTTGACCTCCTCCTGGCTGGTGCGGGGGAGGCGGAGGAAGTCGACCAACACCTTCATGTAGTTCCGAAAGGAGCGCTGCGCTGCCCCGCGCACCTCCAGATCTGTAGCCCCGGGGCCCAGGACGTGGCACATGTTGTCTATAGCGTTAGCCCTTCCCCGACGCCAGAGGAGGAATAGTAGGTCACCTACCAGGGAGGCTATGCCATAAGCCACTTTCAAGGGCAGGCGTTGGGTCAAGAAGATGAGCCCCAGAAAGAGCCCATAGGTTACTAGATACGCCCCCTTCTCAACGTAACGGTAAAGTCTCGTCAGGAAGGGGGGCTTTAGGGCCAGGGATATGGTGTTGCTCTTTCTATCCAGAGATGAACTCCTCCAGCTTCCTTCGCGCTTCGTCATCGGTGAACTGGACGGGAGGCGACTTCATGAAATAGGCTGAGGGAGCGACGAGAGTACCCCCTGAGCCTCGGTCGAGCCCCAGTTTGCAGCAACGTATGGCGTCGATCACCACTCCCGCAGAGTTAGGAGAGTCCCAAACTTCCAATTTCAATTCTATGTTCAAAGGCACATCGCCGAAACTTCGTCCCTCTAAGCGGACATAGGCCCACTTACGGTCCTCTAGCCAGGGGACATAGTCGGAGGGGCCGATATGGATGTTTTTCTCACCGATGTCGTAATCCAGTTGGCTGGTCACGGCGTTGGTTTTGGAGATCTTCTTCGACTCTAAGCGGGCCCTTTCCAACATGTTGTAGAAATCCATATTGCCGCCCACGTTCAATTGGCTGGTCCTCTCCAGCCTCACCCCCCGCTCACGGAAGAGCCGAGCGAGAACCCGATGGACGATGGTGGCCCCTACCTGGGATTTGATATCGTCTCCGATGAGGGGCAGGTTTCTCTCCTCAAAACGCTCTTGCCAGTACCGCTCTCGGGCGATGAAGACGGGGATACAGTTGACGAAGCCACAGCCCGCCTCCAGGATCTGCTCCACATACCACTTGGTAGCCATCTCGCTGCCCACGGGCAGAAAATTAACCACCACATCCGTTTCCGTCTCCTTGAGGATCTGAATGATATTGGAGGTGGGACCAGGAGCCTTGGTGATCACCTGCTTAAGATACTTGCCTAGCCCATCATGAGTCATCCCCCGGTAGACGGGGACATCCATAGGGGGGACTTCGGCGAACTTGTAGGTATTGTTGGGCGGGGTGAAGATCGCTTCAGAGAGATCCTTGCCCACTTTATTGGAGTCGATGTCGAAGGCAGCGGCGAACTCGATATCGCTTATATGGTAACCTCCCAAGGTAACATGCATGAGCCCGGGGACGAAGTCGCCCTCCTGGACCCGACGATAGAAATGCACCCCTTGCACTAGGGCAGAAGCGCAGTTTCCTACTCCGATGATAGCCACCTTAATCTTGTCCAACTTCCCTTGGCCTCCCTCTTTTATTTTGACAACTTATACTATAGCAGCAAAAGGGTAGAGGTGTCAAGGTGACGCTTGGCCATGGGGTACCGATTTCCTATTGTCAAAGGAGAAGCAGGGGTTTACACTAGGATGTCAGGACTCAACGGTTTAGATCTGTGCCAGCGACTCAAGAGAGAAAGGGAGCAGGTCAAGGTTCTGGCTTTCGAGGCTCCTCGGGAAGGGGAGGTGCATCTCTCCAACCTCGATGGGCTTAAGGAGAGGATCGAGCATCTTCTTGGAGAGCGATCTTCAGAAGGGTCTGCAAATGTTCAAGTCACAAAAGAGTGGGTTGATGAAGAGGATCAAAACTAAAGGTGGGGAACCCAGAGTCGAGAGGGCTTTGAAAGCAGAGGTCCACAGGGATGAATATCTCTTTGTCTCCCATCATCCTAGATGAAACTCTTTCTCCTGGAGAGGGTGGCACCGAGGTCTATAGATATCACAAAACCCCGGTACTAATCTCCTATTGTCAAAGAGCCCCCGTCGGGTTATCCTAGATTACAACCCTTTTCCTCCTGGAGGAAGGAAAATGAGACCACCGTTGATTGGCACTAAGACGCGTTGGGACCGGCTAAGGTGGATGGCGACCTTGGGCACGACTCTATTGGTCGTGGCCTGGGAAATCGCGCGAGCAGTTTTGATAGCCCCCGGCCCGTGGGTGAACAGTGCGGTGACAGTTGGGTTGGCTTTTCTGCTGGCTAACTTCGCCTCCACTTCGGCGACTGGCCTAATCAGCCGTCTCGAGGCGCATATCGAGAGTCAGAATCGCGAACTCGCTACTCTAAACGCAGTGATAAAGGGCATCAGCGAATCTCCAAATCTCGACGCGGCCCTAAGGTGCGTATTGAACGAAGCCTTGAAAGCAACGGCAAGCGAGGTGGGTCTCGTCTGGCTGCGAGCGCAGGGCTCAGCTGTAGTTTCCAGTGGGCTCACAGAACGGTTCGTTCAGGATCTCATCGACGACGGCAATTTGAAAAAGCTTTACCAACTGGGTCCGGAGTCGGGGAAACCTGTTTTCATCCCGGCCAGTGATCCTCGCCACCTTCTCTTCTCCGGGCGGAGGGCTGGAGGCTGGGGACCGCGATGGCTAGCGGTCGTGCCCATAGCCTCGAAGGGTATGATCTTGGGGCTGCTTGCTGTCGGAAGCTTTCGCGCCGCTGACCTTAGCTCTGGTGATCTCTCGCTACTTAGGGTGATCGGTGAGGAGGCGGGGGTGGCCGTGGAAAATGCATGGGTGTACGAAGCGGGGCGTAAACAGTTGGAGCGAATGGCTGCTTTGACCCGCGCGGCCACAGCAATCAGTGCAGAACTTGATCCATCAAGGGCGTTGCAGGTAATCGTGCAAGAGGTGGCTGCCGTCCTCGGTGCTCCGGCGGCCAGCGTGATGCTATGGGATGATAAAGTCCAAAGTTTCGTCATCAAAGCCAGCATTGGACTCCCGCCGGAATATGTGGATGCTCAGACCATTCCTGCGGAAGCAGCGCATGCCGCGCTCAAGGATGCTCAAGCGCTCAACGTGTTTGGCCTACGCCAGGTTCCAGCGGGCTGGCTAGACTCGATTGAGGAAGAAGCGTTCCCCACGGTGCTGAGACTAACCCTAGAGCGATCTGGCGACCTGAAGGGCTTCTTGAACCTCTACAAGAAAGAAAAAGACCAGGAGTTCCTGAGCGAAGAGGTCCAGTTGGCAGCATCCTTCGCCGCTCAAGCAGTGATTGCCATTAATAACGCCACAGCCTACAAGGCTCTCGAGCATGCGACCCTGGAGACCATCACCGTTCTCGTGGCGGCAATCGAGGCGAAAGACCCCTATACTAGAGGGCACTGCCACCGAGTGGCCCAAGGTGCCCTCGACATCGGCAAGAAGATGGGGCTCTGGCCACAGCAACTGGAGAACCTTCGCTGGGTAGCCGTGCTCCACGACATGGGCATGATAGGCATACCCGATGTGATCCTGCATAAGATTGAGAACCTTACAGAAGAGGAATGGCAGATCATCAAGACTCATCCCCTCATCAGCGCAGAGATCGTTGCAAAAGTGGAGCCGTTGAAACATCTGGTCCCTGCCATTCGGAGCCATCACGAACGCTACGATGGAGGGGGCTATCCTGAGGGGATCGCCGGAGACGAGATCCCTCTGGCCGCGCGAATCGTTGCCGTGTCCGATGCTTTCGACGCTATGACGAACCCTCGCCCCTACCGGCCTGCCATGTCCGTCACCGAAGCGCAACGCATCCTCCGCCAGGGAGCCGGCAGTCAATGGGACCCAAAAGTCGTTCAGGCCTGCTTGGCGACCCATGAGTCTGGCGCGAGAAGCGAGGGTGGGCCCCCGGACCATAGCCAAGGCTCATAGGTGCCAACGGAGCGGTAAAAGGGGGCGAGTCGGCCGTTCCTTCTTCCCTTGGGCCTGCTCCCCAAGAGCGATACCTGCCTCTTCGAGTGTCAGGGCAGTTTCATGGCCGCGGTTCCCGGTCTCTAACGCTTATGGCGCACAAAGAAGAGGAAGAGGTCTTAGTCGCCAAAGCGAGCGTCGAGTTTCAGACGGGATAATATCGCCAGGCAGGAGCGGTGAGCGTTCTATCAAAGTAGACCCCTGATCCTAAAAGGGTCGAGGTTCTCAGGTCAGGTCACAAAATGGAGCGGGGAGATAACCCCTTTTCCTTTCTCGCAGGGATACTCTACGTACAGCCTCTCTGCCCAGGCCAATAAAGCACATCGGGAGGGGGAAAAACCTCCCGATGTTTTGATGTTGCGAGCGGGAGCGACGGGATTCGAACCCGCGATCTCCTGCTTGACAGGCAGGTATGTTAGGCCAGCTACACCACGCCCCCACACAGATTACAATAATACCATAACTTGCCCCATACCGTCAA
>DMLA01000108.1:0-21960 GCA_003453555.1 Chloroflexota bacterium
ATCACTGAACAACAACACCCTCTCTCACGCCCTCTTGACAAGGAAAACATTTCATGCTATAATGTGAACGGTCACGGGAACGGTCACGGAATAAGGGGTGATAGTGAGAAGAGTAACTATCAAGGACGTGGCTGCTCATGTCGGAGTATCGTATCAGACAGTTTCTAGAGTCATAAACGATCGCCCCGATGTGGCTCCCAAGACGAGAAAGAGAGTTCTCCAAGCCATCGAAGAGTTGGGCTACCAGCCCAGCGCCATTGCCCGCAGTCTCGTCTCTCAGAGGACTCATACACTGGGGTTGATAACCGCTGATTTCAGCGATTATTTCTTCACCCAGGTGATCGGAGGAGCAGAGATAGCCGCTCGGGAACGCGGCTATTTCTTTATCCTCGGTAGCAGTGAGCGAAAGCCCGAAGATGAGCCCGTCTACGTCAGGCTGTTGACCGAGCGTCAAGTTGAGGGGATACTCTTTGCTCGCCCTAGCACGGAGAAGGATACGAGCCACATCCGCGCCCTATTACACCAAGGCGTGCCACTAGTCACCACGGCCTATTACTTGGAGGGGGAGAAGTTGACGGTGGTCGATGTGGACAATGTAGATGGGGGGCAACAAGCAACGGAGTGTTTGGTGAGATCAGGCCATCGCAACATCGGGCTCATAAAGGGTCCAGCCGGCTGGAAATCGGTCGATGACCGGACTAGAGGCTACAAGTTGGCCCTAGAGAGGCGAGGAATTCATTTCCGAGAAGAGTTGATCGAGGGAGGGGATTGGTCGGAGGAGAGCGGTTACAAAGCCATGAAGCGTCTTCTGCAAAAGGCTCCCCAGATCACCGCTCTCTTCGCCCAGAATGATCGTATGGCTATCGGGGCCATGCGAGCGCTACGAGAGGCAGGGAGGAGGATACCGGAAGATGTGGCGGTGGTGGGCTACGATGATATCCCTGTGGCCGCTTACTGCGAGCCTCCCTTGAGTACCATAAGGCAGCCCATGCGTGAGGTAGGCCGGGTGGCTGCCGAGTTGCTCTTGGAGGCTATCGAGAATCCAGAAGCCGAAAGGAGAATGGTTCTCTTGAAGGCGGAGTTGATCATCAGAGAAAGCTGTGGCGGAGGGAGGTGATGCAAGGGGAGAAAGGGGGGATGTCTATAAGGAATGGGTAGGCTTCTAGTCTTAGAATTGGCCATTTCCAATGGATTGCCTTGCAGAAACATACTCAATGGAGAGATGATCTTTCCACCTTGATCCATTGAGAATGGCGGCGAGGAGGAAAAGTGATGTCCAAACGATGGTATCTAGTGCTTACGGTACTGATAGCAGCGCTCTTTATGCTCGTTGGCTGTGCGCCAGCGGCCACACCGACTCCGGAGAAGGTGGTGGAGACAGTCGAGGTACCGGTGAAGGAGACCGTGGTTGTGCAGGTGACCCCCACCCCGGTGCCCGAAGCGCCGAAGCCCACGGGCAAGATCACCGTCTGGGGCTGGACGGCGGCCTTGCGGGACACCCTTGAAGCCAGCGGTGTCCTCGCTGACTTCCAGGCTGAGTACCCCGACATTGAGGTGGAGATTGTGTACTACAGCCCCACAGATGTCTACACCAACCTGCCCTTGGCCCTCACCGCTGGCGAGGGCGCTCCCGATGTCTGTCTGGTGGAGAGCAGCCACTTGGCCGAGTATGTCCATCTGGGTGGGCTCCTTGATCTCACCGACAAGGTCGCTCCCTATATAGACATCATGAATGACTACCGGTGGTTCGACGCTGAGAAGGACGGCAAGTACTACGCTCTGCCCTGGGACTCTGGCCCTGTGGTCCTGTACTACCGGCGCGATGCGTTTGAGGCGGCGGGCCTGCCCTCAGACCCGGACTCGGTGGGCGAGATGGTCAGCACTTGGGATAAATACTTCGAGACCTGCAAGACCATCAAAGAGGAGACCGGCTTCTACTGCTTCGCCCACAACAAGGCCAATAACTATGCCCGTCTCTACGAGATGGCGCTCTGGGAGCGGGGCCTGGGCTACTACGATCCCGATACCGGCGAGGTCACCGTGGATAGCCCTGAGAATATCGCGGTCCTGGAGATGTTTGGCCGGTTCTGGGAGGAGGACCTCTGCTCCGACGCGCTGGAGTGGGACGACCCCTGGTACGGCGAATTGGCCTCTCTGGAGCAGCCCATCGCTACCTTGGTTGAGGCCTCCTGGATGGACATCTTCCTGAAGAGCTGGATCGCCCCCGGCACGGCTGGCAAGTGGGGTGTGACCTACATGCCGTCCTGGGAGGAGGGCGGCGTGCGGGCGGCCAACGACGGCGGCTCGACCTTTGTCATCCCCGAGCAAACCAAGAACCCCGATGCCGCTTGGGCCTTCGTCGAATTCTGCCTGGGCCGCAGGGAGAGCCAACTGAAGATGTTCGCCATCAGCGGCTTCATCCCCGCGCTGGAGACCACCTATGACGATGCCCTGTTCTTGGAGGGCGACACCTTCTTCGCCGGCCAGAACACCCGCAAGATCTACGCCGAGGTGGTGGCGAAGATCCCGCGAGCGGGCATCTACGGCCCCGACTACAACATGATGAACGGCTCTGTATCAGTAGCCATCCAGCGGTACGCCACGGGTGAGGCTACGGCCGAGGAGGCTCTGGGAGAAGCCGCGGCCGAGATCCGCGCAGCCCTCGAATAGCACAACAACCCAAAAGGTAAGGAGAGCCCTTGTGGCTCTCCTTACCCCGACCCCCGTCACTGGAAGGAGCTAGACGATGGCATCACAAGCCAAGGTCGCCGCCCCTACCAAGATAAGGAGAGGGCTCTGGCGAGAGATCGTCAAGAAGCGTTGGGCTTACGTTTTCATATCTCCTTTTTACATCTTATTTCTCGTCTTTGGCTTTTTCCCGGTCCTTTTCTCTATCTATCTCAGTTTCCACAAGTGGAAGGGACTGGGGCCCATGGAATTCGTCGGCCTGAAGAACTATACCTACCTTCTCGGCGTGGGAGGTAAAGCCTTCTGGCAGTCAATTGAAAACGGCATTATCCTATTCTTCATGTACGTTCCCATTATGACCTTCGTGGCTATCGTCCTGGCCGTAATCCTGAACTCCAAGCTGGTCCGCTTCTTCCAGGGCTACCGCACGATGATTTTCGCCCCCTACGTCACCTCCATGATAGCAGCGGGATTTACCTTCCGCCTCTTGCTGGAGAATAAGGGGGGGTTATTCAATGTCGCCCTCAATATGCTAGGATTACCTGGGATCCCCTGGCTGGAGAACGTCTGGTGGGCGCGGGTTTCCCTCTGTCTGCTCGTCGTCTGGGGCTGGCTGGGTTACAATATGGTGATCATGCTAGCCGGGCTGCAGACCATCCCCCGCGAACTGACGGAGGCGGCTCTCATCGATGGGGCCAGTCCCGTTCAGGCTTTCTTCTACATCACTATCCCGCTTTTGCGCCCCGTTATCCTCTTCTCGGTGATCCTGTCCACGATGGGTAGTTTCGGTCTCTTTAACGAGGTCATGGCGCTCACCGGCGGCGGGCCCATGAGGGCCACCCTGACAACCCTCGTCCAAATCTATAATGAGGCCTTCGGCAATTTCCGGTTCGGACGTGCCTCTGCCCAGGCCTACGTCTACTTTGCGCTTATTTTCGTACTCACCCTCTTGCAGTTTAGATACTTCGGACGCGAGGGATGAGCGAAAACAACCTGGTTTTCCCCTTGGCTCTCGGACTAAATGGAAGGAAGAGTCGATGATCTTGAATCGTACGAAATTTGTGGTAAGCAAAACCACCCTTTATGGGCTATTGACTCTTACTGCCCTATTCATGATATTGCCCTTCATCTGGATGCTGAGCACCTCTTTCAAGTCACAGGACGAGATATTCGTCAGCCCGCCTATTATCATCTCGCGCAACATGAGCCTGGATGGCTACCGCTATATCATTGACTTCGGCGTTCTCAGGTCTCTGTGGAACACCTTCTTCGTCGCCTTCTCTTCTACTATCGTATCGCTTTTCTTTTGCTCCTTGGGCGGATACGGTTTCGCCAAATACCGTTTCCCAGGGCGTAATCTTCTCTTCTCTTTCCTCCTGGCCACGATGATCGTCCCTTATGCGGTAACCATGGTGCCCCTCTATGTCATCATACAGAAAATAGGTTGGATGAACACCTTCTTGCCTCTCATCGTGCCCGGCGCAGCCAACGCCTTTGGCGTCTTCTTCATGCGCCAGTACATCAGCACCATATCCGACGAACTGTTGGATGCGGCGCGCATAGACGGCTGCAGCGAGTTCGGTATCTTCACACGGGTGATTCTTCCTATCATCATACCCGGCCTGACCAGCCTAGGTTTGATCTTCTTCATGGGTGCCTGGAACAACTACCTGGGGCCCTTGATCTATCTGAAATCACCAAAGAAATTCACCTTGCCCCTGTTCATGATGCAGATGACGGGCCCGCCGGGCTTCTCCATGTATCGTGAGTGGATGGGCGTAGCGGTGGTGAGTGTGGTGCCACTTCTGATCATCTTCCTGATCTTCCAGCGACGGTTCACGGAAGGCATCACCGCAGGGGCTATTAAGGGCTAATCCTCTCAGAGGCGAGGGCAGTTAACGAGAGGGCTAATTGAAATAAGCAGACCGGGCCAGGATCGCCTCGCAAAAGGAGTTCCTTCCATGAAGAGAATCGAATTCCTCGGCCTTCCTTCTCTTTTGCTTCTGGCTTGGTTGATGGAGGGATGTATGGCTGTCTCTAAGACTGAAATCAGGGAGGAACCCACTGCTCAGGTTACCCAGGCTACCGCTACTCCCATCCCTATCCTGCAGATCGAACCCCAGAGAATCGACCTCAATGGGGACTGGCGCTTCAGAGTGGATCCGGGGGATGAGGGCGAGAACGAGGGATGGTACGATGTAGCCTTCGATGACGCCAATTGGAGTGAGGTTATGGTACCCCACACCTGGGGCGTCATGCCCCAGCACGCTGACTACGAGGGGGTGGCCTGGTATCGGCGCTCTTTCACCGTGCCTGCTGAGTTGCAAGGTGCGCATCTGCGTCTCCAGTTCGATGCTGTCTTCTATTTAGCGCGTGTTTGGTTGAACGGCGAATACCTGGGCCAGCACGAGGGCGGATACACTCCGTTCGAGTTCGATGTGAGCGGAATCGCCGAACCGGGCGCTGAGAACGTCATCGCCGTGCAGATGGACAACCTGCGTGCCAACGATCGCATCCCAGCCACCCTATCGCCGCCCTGGTCTTTCGATTGGTGGAACTATGGTGGGATCGTCCGAGATGTCCATCTCTCAGCCACCAGCCAGGTCTTCATCGACCGCCAAAGGATCGTCGCTGAGCCTGACCTAGTTGGTAGTGCAACGATCACCGCTACGACGACCATCGGTAACGCCTCTTCCTTCGAGCAAAGTGTGCACGTGAAGGCTGCGATTCACGATGAGAGCACAGGCTCTCCGGTATGGACGAGCAAAGATGATCCGGGCCTTGAGGCAACCATAACCATACCTGCCCAGGCATCGAGAGAGGTTGTGCTGAAAACGACCTTGCCGAGCCCTCGACTCTGGCACTTTGATCATCCCAACTTGTACCGGCTGGTGACGGAGATAAAGGATGAGACGGGAGATTCGCTTCACCATACCGAGGAGACCTTCGGCATCCGCAAGATCGAGATCAAGGATGCACACCTCTATCTCAACGGGGAATGGGTGCGGCTGGTGGGGCTGACGCGTCACGCCGACAGCCCACAGCACGGCCTGGCCGAGACGGAGACGATTATGGCCGCCGACTACGATGACCTCAAGCGGCTGAACATGGTGTTCTCACGCCCGGTGCATTACCCCCAGCATGAGTTCATCCTAGACTACTGTGACCGCAATGGCATCCTGCTGATTCCGGAGGTTCCGGCATGGCAACTCACCGCTGCACAGATGGCCGACCCGCATATGCTTGAATTGGCGCAGCAGCAACTCCGCGAGATGATCGCCGCCAACTTCAACCATCCCTCGGTGTGGGCGTGGAGTGTGGGCAATGAGTTCGACTCTACCTCAACGGCTGGACACGAATACGTCCGAGAGATGATCGGCCTGGCCAAGTCGCTCGACCCCACGCGCCCCGTGGGCTTCGCCTCCAACAGGCTCAACATCAGGCCCCAAGACGACGCCACGGATCTGGCAGACTTTGTGCTGATGAATCAGTACTTCGGCACCTGGGTTGGCCCGAAGGAAGGCCTCGGCCGGGCGCTTGACTGGATCCACTCCACTTGGCCCGACAAAGTCGTCATCATCTCCGAGTACGGCTTCGAGCCCAGTTGGAATCGGCCTTGGGGGCCATCAACCAGTTCACTCGACCACGACCGATACTACTACGTCACCGATGAGGAGTTGGATGACCCCGTGGCCGCTGACCGGGAACGTCAGAAACTGATCCGTGAGCAACTGGCCATCATGCGGGAGCGAGATTTCGTCGGTGGCGCCATCTTCTGGTGCTACCAGGATTATCGCACACCGTCGGGCTTCGAGATGGGTGTGGTTGATGCCCAACGGCAGCACCTGGGGGCCTACAACGTGCTGCGGGAGGAGTACTCCCCCGCCCTATTTGGAGCCGTTACCCACAACGTTGCTGAGTTCCAGCCTGGTCAAGAGGTCACTACCGAAGTCGCTATCAGGAGTCGAGGGCCGATAGAGATGGAGATACCGGCCTACACTTTAGAAGGTTACACCTTGCATTGGGAGCTTCTCGAGGGTAAACTTCTCCTCACTGGCGGCGACTTAGAGATCCCCACCTTGCAGCCTGGAGAGAGTTGGAGGGGTTCTCTCATTTGGACGGTCCCTGCAAAGGGACCTTTCACCCTGACGCTGCAGATCGCTAGGCCGACCGGTTTCGTCTGCTTGGAGTACGAAGAGGGTTTCAGTCAATGAGTCTTTCCACTCAGTGGGGAGATTGAGAGGAGGATATGATGCAGAAAGCAACCTTGGGCGTGATCGTGGGCAACCGTGGTTTCTTCCCGGATCATCTTTGCGAGATGGGTCGTCAGACCATTCTGAAGGTGCTGGCAGCGGAAGGCGTTGACGTCATTGCCCTTACCCCGGAAGAGACTAAGTTCGGCAGCGTCGAGAGCCTGATCGACGCCGAGAAGTGCGCTGCACTCTTTAAGGAATACCGCGATGAGATTGACGGCGTACTGGTGACCCTGCCGAATTTCGGTGACGAGCGCGGTGTCGCCAACACCCTGCGTTGGGCCGATCTGAACGTGCCTGTGCTGGTACATGCCTTCCCCGATGATGCTACTAAGATGACTATCGAGAACCGACGGGACTCCTTCTGTGGCAAGATGTCGGTTTGCAACAACCTAACGCAGTACGGCATCCCCTTCAGCCTCACCACATTGCACACCACCGATCCCGCCTCAAAGGAATTCCGGGACGATCTTAGGTGGTTTGTGGGCGTGTGCCAGGTGGTGAAAGGGTTGCGCCATGCGCGCATCGGTGCCCTGGGAGCCCGGCCGGCAGCCTTCAACACCGTGCGCTATAGTGAGAAATTGCTGGAGCGGACGGGCATCAGCCTGGAGACGCTGGACCTATCTGAGGCTTTTGGGCGGATGGAGCGCCTGGACGATGATGCCGAAGCGGTGCGCGCTAAGCGCCAGGCCATAGAAGCCTACCTGCCGACTGGCGGCATCCCTGAGGTTGCCTTGAGCAAGATGGCCCAGTTCGGGGTGATGATCGATCAGTGGATGGAGGAGAACCGGTTGCAGGCCACCGCCATTCAATGTTGGACGTCGATGGAGGAATTCTTCGGCGTCGTGCCCTGCACGGTGATGAGCATGCTGAGTAACAACCTTTTGCCGAGTGCCTGCGAGACCGACGTGACGGGCGTGGTGGGCATGCTCGCCCTGCAACTGGCCTCTGGTAAGCCGAGTGCCCTAGTGGACTGGAACAACAACTATGGCGACGATCCCAATAAGGGGGTCATCTTCCATTGCAGCAACCTGCCCAAACATTTCTTCGCTGATGGCCCGGTGATGGGATACCAAAAGATCATCGCTGGGACGGTGGGCAAGGAAAACACCTACGGCACTGTGGAGGGCCGTCTGAAGGCTGGTCTTTTCACCTACTGTCGCGTTTCCACGGACGATGCCCAGGGCACCCTCTCCGCCTACGTGGGCGAAGGCGAGTTGACCGATGATCCTCTGCAGACCTTTGGAGGCTACGGCGTCGTGCACATCCCGAACTTTCAGGGACTTCTGCACTATGTCTGCGAAAACGGCTTTGAGCACCACGTGGCTATCAACCTATCTCAGACCGCCTCTGCCCTGAACGAGGCATTGGGTAAGTATTTAGACTGGGACGTATACTATCACGGAGCGAACGACGTGTGAGTCCCGGATGGATACAGACAGTCTCTGGAGCCGTGGCAGTTGAGGCCCTTGGACTGATGCTGCCGCACGAGCATCTTTTCACCGATCTGCGGGGGCCGCTTGCCCCTGACTATGCCCGCGCCGATCCGGAGGCCGTGGCACGGGTGATGCAGCCCTACCTGGCAGCAGCCCACGCCGTTGGGGTTACGGCCCTCGTGGAATGCTCGACGGTCGGCGTAGGCCGAAACCTCGCTGTGCTCCGGCACTTAGCCGAGGTGACGCCGGTTCACCTTGTCGCGCCGACAGGCGTGTATCGCGAGGCTTTCACCCCGCTCTCCCTTCGAGAGATGAGTGCCCAGGAATTAGCCGAAGAATGGATCCGTGACCTGACCGGAGGCATCGAAGGTACAGAGGTTCGTGCTGGTTTCATCAAGATTGCCATGAGCGACGAGGGCCCGACCGCTCTGGAAGTCCGGAACTTGAAGGCCGCTGCCTTGGCGAGCCGCCAAACAGGTGCGGCTGTGGCCAGCCACACCGTCGGCGGCGCGGTCGCCCGCTGCGAGATGGGGATTCTCGAGTCGGAGGGCCTCGACCTGGGACGCTTCATCTGGGCGCACGCCAACCTGGAGCCCGACCCGGCCGTCCATCTGGAAACGGCGCAGCGAGGAGCGTACGTGGCGTTCGATGCCGTCGGCGCGGCGTGGCAATCGCAGAGCACGCTGGTCGATTACACCCTTGTGCTCATCGAAGCTGGCTACGCTGAGAAGATCCTGCTCTCGCACGATGCGGGCTGGTACGACCCCTCCCGGCCCGACGGCCGGCCAGAGGGCGGGATACTGGGCTATACTGCCCTGGTGGAGGAATTCATTCCTGCCCTGCGTGCCCGGGGCGTGACCGACGATCTAGTACGTCTCATCACTGTGACCAATCCTGCCCGTGCGTTTGCGTTCGCGGATGACCATTGATCGCTCATCGGTTTGGTGTTTCATAAACCGAAAAAGGATAGAGTGAAATGAACGTGATGGTGATCAGTTCAAGTCCAAACAAGGATGGCCTGACAGCCGCTTGTGCAGCTGCCGCAGTGGAGGGTGTACTCCTGGCAGGCGGGCACACCGAAGAAGTTCGGCTCAATGAGTTGCAGATCGGGCTGTGCCAGGCATGCGGTGATGGCTGGGGCGCGTGTCTAAAAGATCACGAGTGCCAAGTGAAAGATGGCTTCCAGTCACTGCATGCGCGCGTACGCCTGGCCGACGCGTACGTGCTCGTGACGCCTGTATACTGGGGTGAGATGAGCGAATCGGCTAAGGTGTTCATGGATCGGTTGCGCCGCTGTGAGGCAACGCGCGGCGGTGAGAGCAGCCTGTTCGACAAGCCAGTGATTGCTGTAGCAGCAGCAGGTGACAGCGGCAGGGGCATGATCACCTGCCTGTCAAGCATGGAGCGTTGGATCCAGCACGTCCAGGCACGAGTGTTTGATCTCCTTCCAGTCAACCGCTGGAGTAGAGAGTACAAACTTGTAGCGATCCGAGCAGCAGCGCAGGCCATGGTCCGAGAAGCGATGGAGAAATGATAAGACACAGTAGTAGCAAGAAGGACTCCATGTTTTATTTCGGCGTTGACTACTATCCCGAACACTGGCCCGAAGAGCGTTGGCCGGACGATGCGCGGTTGATGGCTGAGGCGGGCTTCAACGTGGTACGCCTTGCGGAGTTTGCCTGGAGCAAGGTGGAGCCAAGAGAGGGGGGCTATGAGTTCTCCTGGCTTGACAAGGCCATCGACATCCTGGGGCAGCAAGGCATGAAGATCGTCCTGGGAACCCTTACTGCCTCTCCACCACCTTGGCTGATGTCTGCCCACCCCGACACCTTTCGCGTCCGCGCGGATGGGGTGCGGGTGACCTTCGGCAATCGCCGCGAATACTGTCTGAACAACCCGGTCTATCACGACTATACTCGGCGGATCGTGACCCAGATGGCCAAGCACTACGGGGACCATCCGACGGTCATTGGCTGGCAGATAGACAACGAGTTCGGCGACCGCTGCTACTGTCCCGTCTGCGCCCGTGCTTTTCAAAACTGGCTGCACCGTCGCTATGGATCTCTTGACACTCTCAACCAAAAGTGGGGTACAGTTTTCTGGAGTCACACCTATACAGATTGGAGCGAAATTCCTCTACCGCTTACGACCGGCGGCTCGCCCAACCCCGGCCTCGCCCTTGATTTCTTCCGCTTCTCGGCGGACTCGTACGTGGCATATCAACAGATGCAGATGGACATCCTGCGCGAGAAGTGCCCCAAGCATTTCATCACCCATAACTTCATGGGATTCATGTATGATGGCCTGAACTATCATGCTTTAGCCGAGCCTCTAGATTTCGTCTCCTGGGATAACTATCCCCTCATGATGAACGCCGACGCGGCTAGGATGGCTATAGCACACGACACCATGCGTGGTTTGAAAAGAAGCGGTTTCTGGGTCATGGAAGAGCAGAGTGGTCCTCATGGTTGGGAAAATGTGGGACCCACACCTCGTCCAGGAGAGCTCCGACTGTGGGTCTATCAAGCCATCTCCCATGGCGCGGAGGGGATCGTCTTCTTCCGTTGGCGCACCTCTCGTTTCGGCACGGAGCAGTATTGGCATGGAATCCTGGATCACGATGGAATACCTCGTCGCCGCTATCAGGAGGTCAAGCGGATTGGCGAGGAGTTGAAACGAATACGAAACATGATAGCAGGTTCAAGGTGCAGAGCCGAAGTAGCCATGCTCCTCTCCTATGATGACCGCTTCGCCTTTCAGATTCAATCTAACAACTCACGATTCAGTTACTCTGATCATTTCCAACTGTACTATGAAGCCCTCCATAGGCTAAACGTGCCAGTGGACATCGTTTCGCCCCGAGGGGATCTCTCTGACTACAAACTGGTCATCGCTCCCACCCTGCACATCACCTCCGAAGAGATCGTCTCCAACCTGCAACGGTACGTAGAACAGGGGGGGGTATTAGTTATTACCTTTCGCTCCGGAGTCAAGGATGAGGCTAATGCTGTGGTCAATCTGCCTCTACCGGGGCTTCTAGCCGATCTTTCCGGCATCGAAGTTGTGGAGTATGATTCCCTGCTCGCCGATGGGCGCAACGGCTTAGAATTCGTTATCCCTCGGTTATCAACTATGGTCCGGAAGACATCATGTGAGGTTTGGTGCGACATCATCGAGCCTAAAGGGGCAGAAGTGGTAGCCCGCTACACCGAGGACTACTACGCGGGGCGGGCAGCGGTGACGCAGAACAACTATGGCCTGGGGGAGACCATCTACGTAGGAACCATCGGTGATGTGGCCTTCTACCATGCTCTCATGAGATGGTTGTTAGAGAAAGCCGGCGTAGAGCCTCTGCTTGCTACCTCGCGCGCAGTGGAGGTTACAGCCAAGGAGAGGGATGGGCGAGCATTGCTATTCCTCCTAAACCACGCCTCCCAGGACGAAGAGGTGGAACTTGAAAAGAGGTACAGGGATCTGCTGACCGACAAAGCGGTGGAAGGTGAGACCACCATCCCTGGCAAGGGGGTGCTCATCCTAACCCAGGAGTGAGAGAATGGATGAACTTGCAGAGAAAGAAGAGAGGGTAAAACTCCTATTAGAGGAGAAGGGGTTGGATGCCCTTCTCCTCTCTCGCATCAGCAACTTTGCTTGGTACACTGGGGGGAAAAGCAACTATGTGAATGTGGCTGCCGAGTTTGGGGCTGCCTCCCTTTTGATTACGGCTAAGGGTAAATACCTCATCACCAACAACATCGAGGCTCCCCGACTGGAGAGGGAGGAGGAGCTGAGAGAGCAGGGCTACCAGTTCGTGGTGACCCCTTGGCATGAGACCCAGCAGGCTGTAACCCAACTGACCACGGGGTTGAAACTGGGGGCTGATGGGCCTTACCCAGGGGCCTTGGATCTGACCTCCGAGGTGGCCCGACTACGTCATCGGTTGATCCCCGCTGAAATAGAGCGCTTCCGCAGGCTGGGGCAATGGAGCGGTGAGGCCATCCAGGTCGCAGCGCGGAGAATCAGACCAGGCTTCAGCGAGCACCAGATAGCAGCCTTGCTCGCTCAGGAGGTCATCTCCCGAGGCGTATTGCCCATCGTCAATTTGGTGGCCACCGACCAGCGGATCTTCGACTTTCGTCACCCCCTACCCACGAACAAGAAGTTAGAGCGCTATGCCATGTTGGTCCTCTGCGGCCGCAAATGGGGTTTGGTGGCCTCGGTGACGCGGCTCGTTCACTTCGGCCCCCTTCCTGATGAAGTGAGGAGGAAACAAGAAGCGGTAGCCCAGGTGGATGCTACATTCATCGCTGCCAGCAGGCCAGGAGCAAGGATCTCCGATATCTTCAAGAAAGCGGTAGAGACCTACAGACAGGTAGGCTATCCCGATGAATGGAAGTTGCATCACCAAGGGGGGCTGGCTGGCTACGAGCCCCGAGAGTATATAGCAACCCCTACCTCCCGTCAGGTGGTGAGGCCCCGTCAAGCCTTCGCTTGGAACCCTTCTATCACTGGGACCAAATCGGAGGATACCATAATCGTCAATGAGAAAGGCTACGAGATTATCACCGCAGTGGAAGGTTGGCCGCAGATCCCTGTCCAAGTGGAGGGGCAACTCATCGAGCGGCCAGCGATCCTAGAAGTCTCATGAAAGGCACACCTACCCTTGTTAAGAAGACCGATTTGTTAGATAATGAAGACGGGATCCCATACAGAGAGGGGGGATGAAAGCCGGGGTGGAGTGTGAGGAAGTTGCCGCTGAGTTGGGGATCAAGGCCGGCGATGTGGTCCTAGTTGAAGCCACAAGAGACCTGATCTACCGATAGAGGAGAGAAGCATGGGAAGCAAGAAATACTCCATAGGGATCGATTTCGGCACCGAATCGGGCCGCACTGTGTTAGTCGATGTGGCCACGGGTGAGGAGGTGGCCACATCAGTATATGAGTACAAGGACGGAGTAATTGACGAACTACTGCCCCATACGAACATCAAACTGGACCCCGATTTCGCCTTACAGAACCCAGCAGATTACATCGAGACCATAAAGGTCACCATCCCCGCCGTCCTAAGGGAGAGCGGCGTCGACCCTGAAGATGTCATCGGCTTAGGAACGGATTTCACCGCTTGCACGATGATGCCCATCGACAAGGAGGGCACCCCCCTTTGCATGAAGGAGGAATGGCGAAATAACCCCCATGCCTGGGTCAAAATCTGGAAGCACCACGCTGCCCAGCCAGAGGCCAATAGACTCAACGAGATCGCGCGTCAAAGAGGCGAGGAGTTCCTATCCCGCTACGGGGGCAAGATCTCCTCAGAGTGGCTCTTCCCCAAGATCTGGCAGATTTTGGATGAGGCTCCCGAGATCTACGAGGCCTCGGATCGCTTTATAGAGGGAGCCGATTGGATCGTGCTCCAACTTGTGGGCCAGGAGAAGCGTAACCTGTGCACCGCCGGTTACAAGGCCATCTGGGAGAAGAGCACCGGTTACCCTTCGGACGACTTCTTCGCCGCTCTCGACCCCCGGCTGCGCCACGTGGTTGACGACAAGCTCTCGAGGGAGATCTATCCCCTAGGCGAGCGGGCCGGCGGGCTGACCCGGCAAATGGCCGAGTGGACTGGTCTCCGCGAAGCGACAGCCGTGTCGATCGGCAATGTAGACGCTCACGTATCAGTGCCCGCTTGCACAGTGACAACCCCGGGTCGCATGGTGATGATCATGGGTACCTCTATCTGCCACATGGTGTTAGGTAACGAAAAGAAGATCGTAGAGGGGATGTGCGGTGTAGTAGAGGATGGCATCATCCCCGGCTACTTCGGCTTCGAGGCAGGGCAGTCCTGTGTGGGGGATCACTTCGCTTGGTTGGTGGAGCGCGCCACCCCGCCGGAATACCATGAGGAGGCTAAGAAACGCGGCTGGGACCTGCACCAGCTCTTGGAGGAGAGAGCGACCAAGTTGAAGCCAGGCGAGAGCGGACTCTTGGCCCTCGACTGGTGGAACGGGAATCGCTCCATCTTGGTAGATGTCGATCTCACAGGGATGCTTCTGGGAGCCACCTTAGCCACCAGGGCTGAGGAGATCTACCGCGCCCTCATCGAAGCTACTGCCTATGGTACGCGTATTATCATCGAAACCTTCGAAAAGAGCGGTGTGGCGGTGGATGAACTAGTTGCTTGCGGAGGCTTGCCGGAGAAAAACAAACTCTTAATGCAGATCTACTCTGACGTCACCGGGCGCGAGATCAGGGTTGCGGCCTCTTCCCAGACCCCGGCTCTCGGCTCAGCGATGCACGGCGCGGTAGCAGCAGGAAAAGATGCGGGTGGGTACGAGAGCGTCTTCGAGGCCGCCAAACAGATGGCTCATCTAAAGGCCGAAATCTATCGCCCAATCCCAGAACACCAGGCGGTATACGAACGACTCTACAGGGAGTACCTCCGGCTACACGATTACTTCGGCCGGGGCGAGAACGACGTAATGAAGGTGCTCAAGCGGGTAAAGGTCGAAGCCCTTAGGGGTAAAAGGTGAGGAGACGATGCTGGAAGGACTAAGACAGGAGGTTTGGAAACTCAACCTGGAGTTACCGAAGCACAATCTAGTGGTCTGGACTAGCGGGAACGTCAGCGGAAGAGATTTCGAAAGCGATCTCGTAGTGATCAAGCCCAGCGGGGTTCCCTACGAAGAACTCACCTCTCGTGATTTGGTGATAGTGAACCTCGATGGGCAAGTAGTGGAAGGCGATCTTCAACCATCGGTAGACACAGCCACCCATCTATACGTCTATCGCCATCGGCCCGATGTGGGAGGCGTGGTGCACACCCATTCGCCGTACGCCACCAGTTTCGCTGCCCTGGGCCGCGCCATCCCCGTCTATCTAACAGCGATCGCTGATGAGTTTGGAGGACCGATCCCAGTGGGCGCCTATGCCAAGATCGGAAGCGAGGCAATTGGGCGCGAAATAATCCGCTCCATCGGCGACTCGCCTGCCATCCTCATGAAAAACCACGGCGTCTTCACCATAGGCCCCACTCCTCACGCTGCCGTCAAGGCGGCGGTGATGGTGGAGGATGCAGCGAGGACCGTGCATCTGGCCCTTCTTCTCGGGAAGCCAGATCTCATCCCTGACGAGGAGGTGGCTCGCGCTCATCGCCAGTACGTCGAGAGGTATGGCCAAGATCCCTCCAAGAGGCGATGAGCAGTCACCGCTCCTCCAGTGACACCCCGGACAACCCTTTCTTGGTAGCGCACCTCCTCCTCTCCTGGCCAGCCAAGCGGTCCTCACCCGTGGCTCCAGACAAGAGGTCTACCACATAACATCTATGCAGTTGACCTGTCCAGCGTTGCCAAGAGCCAAGACGAGGATAATTTGAGGTTATCTGATGAGGCATGACAAGAAGAGAAACCAAGGCGCAAACTCCCTGGCGGTGGATGGACCAAAGCCAGGCAGTAAGTTGGATCGAACCATTGTTAATACCATCAGAGCCCTAGTGATGGACGCGGTGCAGAAGGCTAACTCTGGCCACCCAGGCATGCCTATGGGGATGGCCGAGGCGGCTTATGTACTGTGGAGCCGATTCTTGAAGCACAACCCGGCCAACCCCCGCTGGCCGGAGCGGGACCGCTTCGTCCTTTCAGCGGGACATGGCTCCATGCTGCTATACAGTTTATTCCACCTATCCGGATATGATCTTCCCCTGAGCCAGTTGAAGAGTTTTAGACAGTGGGGAAGTATCACCCCGGGTCACCCGGAATATGGCTTGACGCCAGGCGTGGAGACCACTACCGGCCCGCTGGGACAGGGGTTCGCCAACGGAGTAGGTATGGCCATCGCGGAGCGCTTCTTGGCGCAACTGTTCAACCGCCATGGCTACCCCATCGTAGATCACTACACCTATGGTATCGTCAGTGACGGAGACCTGATGGAAGGGATTTCCCACGAGGCCGCCTCCATAGCTGGTCACTTGGGCTTGAGCAAGCTGATCTACCTCTACGATGACAACAGAATTTCCATAGAGGGGAGTACAACCCTCACCTTCACCGAGGATGTGACCAAAAGGTTCGAAGCCTATGGGTGGTTGGTTTTGGAGGTGGATGGTCACGATATGCAAGCCGTCGCTGAGGCTCTGCGTTGGGCTCAAAGGGAACTTCGGCGCCCCACACTGATACGCTGTCACACGCACATAGCCAAGGGTAGCCCCAACAAACAGGACACGGCTGCCGCTCATGGTGAGCCCTTGGGCGAGGAAGAGGTCCGTCTCACGAAGGAGAAGATGGGCTGGCCCCTGGAGCCCACGTTTCTGGTACCCCAGGCAGTCCGCGACTACTTTGAAGAACGGAGAGTAGCCTGGGCAGCAGAGGAGGCTCAATGGCAAAAGCTCTTCTCCAAATATGCCACCGCACACCCCGATCTGGCAAACCTTTGGAGGCAGGTAATGGCTGGCCAACTGCCAGAAGGCTGGACCGAGCACCTACCAACCTTTAAGGCCGGCGATTGGATAGCCACCCGCTCAGCCTCTGGGAAGGTGCTAAACGCCATAGCCGCTCATCTGCCAACCTTGATAGGGGGCTCGGCCGACCTGGCCCCCTCCAATAAGACATACCTAACCGGCTATAGCTCGCTTAGTAAGGACGATTTCAGCGGCCGCAACCTCCATTTCGGCGTAAGAGAGCATGCTATGGGCGGCATACTCAACGGTCTGGCTCTACATGGAGGGATCATCCCTTACGGAGGCACCTTTCTTGTTTTCTCTGACTATATGCGGCCGAGCATACGCCTAGCAGCCATGATGAACCTGCCGGTCATCTATGTTTTCACCCATGACAGCATCTTTGTCGGCGAGGATGGCCCCACCCACCAGCCGGTGGAACAGTTGGCCGCCCTACGAGCCATACCAGGCCTAGTGGTCATCAGGCCAGCGGACGCCAACGAGACAGCCGTGGCTTGGCGGGTGGCCTTGGAGAGACGAGGCCCAGTGGCCCTGTTGCTCACCAGGCAGAAGTTGCCGGTGCTAGATCGCTCGAGCCTAGCGAGCGCAGAGAGGGTAGCCCGGGGTGCCTATATCCTGACTGGCAGCGAACTAGAAGCGCCAGACCTGATCATATTGGCAAGCGGGTCGGAGGTACACCTAGCTCTTGGGGCCGCGAGCGAACTAGGAAGCAAGAGGATAAGGGCAAGGGTCGTGAGCTTCCCCAGTTGGGAGCTATTCGAAGAGCAGCCGCAATCCTACAAGGAAGGGGTGCTGCCTACCTCTGTGTCACTACGATTAGGGCTAGAGGCCGCCGTCGACCAAGGGTGGGAGAGGTACCTGGGGCCCCAGGGGAGGATGATCAGCATTGAGCGATTCGGGGCCTCAGCGCCGTATGAGGTTTTGGCCGAGAAGTTTGGCTTCAAAATCTCCGATATCGTATCTAAGGCCGAAGCGATGGTGAGCACCTCCGAGGCTCGTTGAAAGGAATCGCGAGGCGAAGAAGGCCTCTCGCGTCGAGAGGGTCTTCCTGTTACGGGCAACTTAGTAACGGGTATTTAGCTTGAGCAGTGCTCCTTAAAGAGCGCGCCACACACTTCTCGGCATCGGTCAGACTCTCGACGCTGCCGCACATGGTATCTTTCGGCGTGAGCGCGATAGCCTTGATGCCTTCTTTCTCCAACATCCATAGGATCGTCTCGCGGCCGGTCTTAGAGAGATAGGCGGGGAAAATCCCTCATTGCCAACGATAAGGTCCAACACTGGTGAGTTCATGATGACACCTTCTTGAGTACTCTTCTATGATAATTCTATCAACAGCTTCAGTCACCCACGCAGCCCGGCTGTTGCTGGACTATTTCGATGAAAGCAAGCATGTTTTCCAAGGGCACGTCCCCTTCAACATCGTGCGCCGGAGCAAAGATATATCCTCCGTCCCGTCCCAGTTCCAAAAGATACCTAGTCTCCCTGCGGACGTCATCGACAGAGCCGTAGGGCAGAGTCCGTTGCGTTGAAAGACCCCCATGGAAAGCCAATCTACCACGATATTGATGGATTAGAGAGGTCACATCCATCACTTCCGGCTGAAATGGGTTGAAGCAATTCACTCCTATCTCAATCAGGGCATCAAAGAGTTCGTCCACGTCTCCACAGGAATGAATCATGACATACTTGTCCGCTTCGCGCACGACACCGTACATGCGTTTTAGTACGGGATAAATGAACTTGCGCCACATAACAGGCCCCATCTGCAGTCCATGCTGCATTCCCCAATCATCTCCAAAATAGACCGCGTCAATGTCGTATTGCAGGGCTTCTTTGACTTGGGCTATGTTGTAGTCCGCAATGGTGTTCAGCAGATCGTTGATGAAACCTGGATGGTCGTGGAAATCCATCATCAAGTTCTCCCAGCCACGTAATGTCCAGGCCCTCTCCCAAAGCGAAAAACCGATTTGAAAAACGCGAAAGCGATCGCCAGATTTCTCAATTCGTTCGGGGATATCGGCAAAGAAGCGGGGGTCCAAAGGGTCGGGAAAGTTGTAGCCTTTAAGCGTGGGCTCGGGCAGGACGCAACCCTCAACCTTTCCGATATCTTCGTCAATACTTCTGTCCCATATCACCCCAAAAACGTCCTGAACGCAGTTATCGCCGAGATCGGTGAAAAAACCTATATCGCTCCCTAATCTGAGAAAGTGGTTTTGTAGCGCATCTTCTAAATCAGGTTGACCAAAATGCTGTCGGAGCTTCTCCCATGCTTCTTTAGTCAATCCAATGTTCCATGGAACGTAGGGCGGACGTTTCCCCTCAAGTACCAGTTTGATGACTTCTCGTTTTATCATCGTCCCTTATCAATACCTTCCGTATTCGAGGGCTGTCTCAAACGCAGTGACAATGTTTTCAGGAGGAACAAGTGCCTGGATATTGTGGACTGCCGCGAAGACAAATCCACCGCCAGGAGCCAGATCATCAATGCGTCGCTTGACCTCGTCTGCTACCTCTTCAGCCTTGCCGAAAGGCAGCACGCATTGGGTATCGACCCCGCCGCCCCAGAAGACGATGTCATCGCCGTACTCCTCCTTTAGCCGCTTAGTGTCCATGCCACGAGCCGAGACTTGTACCGGGTTGAGAATGTCGAAACCTAGTTCGATCAAATCTGGGATCAGGTCATAGACAGCGCCGCAACCATGATAGTACACTTTGGCGTTCGTCTTTCTCCTGATAGTCTCTAACAAGCGGCGTTGTTTGGGTTTGACGATCTTGCGGTAGATATCTGGCGATATGAGCCAACCATTCTGGCCACATACGTCATCCCAATAGGTGAAGACGTGAAGGTATTCCCCCACCTGCTCCAGATAGTTGTTGCATGACTCGATGTAGATTTCGGTGATCTGGTCCATCATTCGATCGGCAAATTTCGGCTCAGCAACCAGGGCCATGAAGAAATTCTCCAAGCCCATGGTTCTAGCAGGTTGCTCAAAGATTCCGCCACCGATGATGGCGCTGCCTACCAAGGCATAATCCGTGTTTTCGTAGAGGTACTCAGCCTGTTCGCGAAGTCGGGCATTGTACTCTGGGGGATCGGGTCGCGGCCAGGTGTAGTTGTCCAAGGCCTCCATGGTGGCTTCCTTGATGGGAAAGTCCACCCAGTCGAAGTACAGCCCCCCATCTTTGGGCCTATGTAACTTAGAGCCCCAACGGTCGATGAAGGCGTAGTAGTCGCCTTCCTCGAAGATATTCAAGTCCGGCGCTGTAGCGGCCGGCAACTGGACCATACGAAAATCTACGTCGAAACGCTCCAGAAGGGCCTCATCCAGGTAGGGCAATTGCTGGACGTAGTCCACCATCTGGATCTCTTCTAAATCCATTCCCAGGTGTTTTTTGAGGGCGATGTAAGCATCTTTATGGATGGAAGAGCAAATGCTCCCACCTAAATCAATGGGAATGCGGTCGGGCTCTTGGTGATTCAGGACCAACATGACCCGTTCCCGAGCATTCATGCTTTCCCTTTCCTGAATACGAATGAGAGCGCCCTAATGGGACGCCCTCAGGATAGAACAGGCCTCAGGCCACCTCCAGCAGGGCCCTTGCCCGGTTTGCAGCGGCGGAAGCGTCGGGGGCATAGAGGTCGGCGCCTATCTCGTCGGCGAACTTTTGGATCACCGGGGCGCCACCCACCATCACCGCTACCTGGTCCCGCAATCCAGATTCACTCAGTGCCTCGATGGTCGCACGCATACGGGGCATCGTCGTGGTCAGCAGCGCGCTCATCCCCATGAAGCGGGGATAGTGTTCCCGGATCGCTTCTACAAATTGCTCCGGGGACACATCCACTCCCAGGTCAATCACCTCGAAACCGACCCCCTCCAACATCATCCCCACCAGGTTCTTGCCGATGTCGTGGAGGTCCCCTTTCACGGTGCCCAGGACCACCTTGCCCACGGGCTCGATGTTGGCCTCGAGGAGATGGGGCTTGAGGATCGCCATCCCTGCCTTCATAGCCCGGGCGGCGATGAGCATCTCAGGCACAAAGTACTCTTGGGCTTCAAACCGGCGACCGACCTCAGCCATTGCGGCGATCATCGCCTCGTTGAGAATATCGCCAGGGTTATGGCCAGCCTCCAGGGCCTGTTGTACTCCTTCGGTGACCCTTGCGGCATCTCCTTTGACAATGCTCTGGTAGATAGTGTCCAGCATGTTGTTTGCTCCTTGCACCTTTTTCTGCTATTGCTGCACTATAAAGAACTGTAAGGAGTCTTCGTGATTGTATTGACCATGGCCCAAAAGTTTTCAAGTGATGTATCAAGCTGTACGTGATGAGTGGGCCCTATGATCAATCCACCATTCTTGCCCACTGTTTTTAGACGGGTTATCACTTCTCTCTCAACCTCGGCCGGCGTTCCAAAGGGTAGGGTATATTGCTCATCAATTGAGCCCCAGAAGCACAGTTTATCCCCGTATTCCTTCTTCAGTTTTTCGGGATTCATAGACCTGGGTTGAATCGGATTGAGAACGTCCAATCCAATTTCAATCAAGTCGGGGATGATGGGGTAGATCACACCATCCGAATGATAGGCTACTTTTACGTCTGGATTGATGCTCTTTAGTGTGGAGATAAACGTCGCCATGCGTGGTTTGAAGAAACGCCGCCAAGTATCAGGGGAGATGAGCATCCTCTCCTGAGTACCCATGTCATCTCCTACCCAGATCATATCTACACCCATTTCCACCAATTTCTTAGCCGCAGTAAGGTGATAGTTAAACGGAATATCAAGAAGTTTTTCGACAAAATCAGGGTTGATAACCAAATCCATCAATGTTTTTTCGTACCCTCTAAGCGCCCAGGCGGTCTCAAAAATCGTCGTCACCGTAACGCCCACAATCCAGTATTCATCCTTATATTCTTTGATCACCCTTGCCGCATCAACATATAACTCAGGCCTATTCGGATCAGGCGGTTGATACGAGTCTATCGCTTCATCATCGGCAAGAGGATGACCCACTATTTCAGTATAACGCCCTTTACCGAATCTGGTTTCGTATTCTACGTTCTTCCACCCAATTCCCCATTCATCGGTATAGGAAACTCCGTCCTCACTGTATAGTTCGGTGGCATAATATGAATTGGCCCA
>DMLA01000108.1:22337-23905 GCA_003453555.1 Chloroflexota bacterium
TTACCGCCTCCGTGAGGGTTATAGAGATCTTCGTCGCTTAGACCCAAGTCATCTTTAAGCCTCGAGGCAAACTCAGGGGTGAAACTAATTTGCATGGGGCATCTATCTGGTTCCTCGTGATTGAGAGCCATGAGCACTCGATCTCGATGTTTCATTCTTTGCCCCCTCATCTACCTCACAAATCGAAGAGCCGAGTGTCGGCCGGCAGTCGCCTACTGCTAACGCCTTGAGGTCAATGGCGACTATGAAGACCGGGGTGCTCTTCAGCAGGAAGTTCTTTGCACCAGGGGATGAAGCCGATCCACCACACCCAAGGGGTACTTTTCACTCGCAGGCGCGCTGGGTGAAGATGGTGCTGACGCGTTCCGCTGGCTCAAAGGTAGCCTAAACTTGCGCGAACGATCGAGCGGCGACTCACCGATGCCCCTCCGACTGTTATCAAAGCGCCAGCCTTCTACTTAGGAGAGAGTGCATCGAGACAGAGATGATGATAATCAAACCATATATCAGTTGCGTCCAGAATCCTGTTAGACCTATGGCAACAATCCCGGCCTCTATAGTACCAATGATGAAACATCCGATAAACGTCCCCAATATGGTCCCCGTTCCGCCGAAAACCGAAGTGCCGCCCAAGAATACGGCCGCCAGCGTCCTCATAAGATACCCCTCGCCTAGAGTAACCCAGAAGTAATTCACTTCCAGGCTAGCCAAAAGGCCCGCGAACGCCGCAGCAAGACCGACGATAGCAAATACCATCATCCTTGTTCGGCCAACGTTGACACCCATAAGTCTAGCACTTTCCTCGTTATCCCCAATTAGATACACGTGCGCTCCGAATTTGTGACGGTTCAAAAGGACCCACACGACTATGGTCACAATAATAGTCCAGATCATTTGAGCCGGCACGTAACCTGCCAGCCTACCCACCAGCACTTGACGTAAGATCGTCCCTTTCGCCGGCACTAGAGAAGCCGGGTGTCCGCCCGTGATAACCAGGACCACTCCTCTCCAAAAGAACTGTGTGCCGATAGTGGCCACTAGCGATGGGATTCCCGACTTAACCACTATGATCCCATTCAACAGCCCTGCCAGGAACCCCATAGCCAGACATAAAAGAAAAGCCAGCGCTAAATTGCCGGTTTTCGCAAAGACAGTGACAAATACTAGCATCCCTATGGCCATAATAGATGGGAAGGACAAATCCATCTCACCGGCGATAACCACCATCGTCAATGGCAAAGCCATAATGGCAAAGAACGGTATTGTTGACATATATGCGGCATAGATTTCGCGTGAAAGAAACGTCCGAGGCGCTCCTATGAGGAAAAGTGCCCATATGCCCAGCAAGACAAAAATGATGCCGATCTGAAGCCCATGCCGGCGAGCAAACCTGGCTATACTGCCCGGCCACAATCGCCTCCGGCTGATAGCCCCAGCTTGACCTTCAACACGAGAGGTCATTGCATCTCCCTCTTTTTGATGCTGATTGATATATTACACGCATTTACTGGATACGAAATCGCCGGTCCGATCCTGCCGCATCGGTGTCAGTCCAAACTCCCTGTCTG
>DMLA01000039.1:0-2271 GCA_003453555.1 Chloroflexota bacterium
ACTAGGATCTCTCCCTCTCTGATCCGCAGGTTCAGACTATCAACCGCGCGCAGAGAGCCGAACTCTTTGGTCAGGTTTTGGGTCTCGATGATCATCCCTTTACCATTCTTCCCCTTTCAGTTCCCTTCGGATCCTCTCCGCTATCTCCTCCTCATCCAGTGGGGGGCGAGGGTATCTCTGACCGCATCGGGGGCACTGCCATTCATAAAAAGCGAGCCTCCCGAACCAAGTTATCCCCAGCAGTTTCCTCCTCGCTCGGGCTACGAGTTTCTGCCGGGGACGACAACGGGAGCAATAAGGGCCCAGAACAACGATCTCCCCTGTGAACTCGTTACGGATAGCCATCCAAAGGACGTCGAGATGGTGGCGAAGTCTTACCGCCCTACCCAACCATTTCCGCTTATGGACAGGCATGAGAGGCGGGCGGAGAGGACGCTCTAGGAGCACCTCTTTCCCCCAGGCTACATCGTAGAAATAAGCATAAAGGATAACGAGTGTAGCCCCTGTCCCTATCATTAGAAGGTACCCGAACCGACCTAAACGATGACCGATCCAGAAAACCACCACTAGAAGAAAGAGCGCCCAATTCAGGAGCAACGCTGTCCACTGGGCCGGGGTCCTGGGCAGGAGCCAACCCAACCCTGAAACCAATTCTTGCAGCCTTTGGCCAGAAAGCCTCTCCACCTTCCCCCCGATCCAGGGTTGAAGGATGTGGCGAAGATCGGCCAGTTCCTGGTCGAACTCTTCCCGAAGGTTCAAGAGCAAAGTGGCTACCGAGGTTCTTATCCGCATCATTTCTCATTGTAGTGTGCTCAGGAGAATAGGTCAATGGTAGAATCGTACCAAGCCCGCCCATTTTTCAACGCTGGCCGAGGCGATGCCCGAGAGGTAGGAAAGGGGCGAGGGGAGCCCGATTACCCGTTTTTTACCCTCCCCCAGGCATCTCCCTTGATATATACTAAAGGCGAAACCCCTTCCACTTCTACTCTGAAAGGGGCCTCGAGTTACCCTACCTTCCCTGTTAGGCCTACAACCCCAAAGAAGTAGCGGCCTCTTCAGGATGCGCGCGGACCGCTCCAACCTCTCTATCTCGATTTCGCTCAAGGGGAGTTCGAGAATCTTCTCTACCCCGCCCCGGTCCACTATCGAAGGCAGGCTGAGGCACACTTCACGGAGCCCATACTGTCCCTGTAAGAGGCTGGAGACGGGCAGCACGCTCTTCTGGTTGCGCAGGATGCTTTCCATAATGGTCGTAGCCGCCAGGCCGATGGCGTAGTAGGTAGCACCCTTGCGCTCTTATGATCTCGGAGCCCGCTCGAGGCACCCTCTGGAAGATCTCTTCCCTCTCCGCCCGGGTGCAACCCCGATCACAGACGAGGCAATATTCTTCCAGGTGCTCGCTGGAGATGTTGGCCAGGCTCCACACAGGCACCTCACTATCCCCATGCTCACCGATGATATAGGCGTGCACGTTGCGAGGGTCTACCCCGCAATGCTGGCTCAAAAGGTAAGGGAAACGAGCGCTATCGAAGACCGTGCCTGAACCGATGACCCTACTAGGCGGCCGACCGGAGAGTTTGACAGTCAGATAAGTGAGTACATCTACGGGATTAGTGATGACCAGCAAGATACCTTGGGGGTTATGGCGAGCGACCTGTGGTATTATCTCCTTGTACACCGTCATCTGAAAGCATTACCCCAGATTCTCCCCTCCTCGAGAAACTCCTCCGTTTCGTGTCGGTGTTCGCCTCAACGCATACTAGATGACCGTGAGGCTCCCTTCAAGGCTGCGTTACCAGGGACCACAGGATCGGTTTCTGTTGAGATATCACGGACCTGACAGCGAGATCTGCCCCGCTTCACCTGACTTGAGACTAGTGGAGGCCTGCCTGGAGATGCAGGCCCAAGGCCAGCCCTTCACAGGTAGTCACGATCTGTTGGGCTACCACTTTCTGGCTTGCCTTCTCCACCCTTGCGAGATGCTCTGTCTGGCCCAGGCTAGGGTGCTCCCTCGCCGACTAACTCAGCAGTCACGGCTACACGGTGGGTGTATGTTCGGTTCTCAGCATCCCAGTTGGTGCAGGTAAGCAGGGTGAGGATGGGATCAGAAGTGGGATAGGCTATGGAGACATCAGTGGGCCCCATGTGCCTTTTGCTCACTACGCGATAGGTGTAGGCTTGCTCCCCTGCGTATACGATAGCCATATCTCCTGGTTCCAGGCTTTCCAGGTGTAGGAAGGGCCCCGCTCCTCTCTTCAGGGTGATATGCCC
>DMLA01000039.1:2637-3969 GCA_003453555.1 Chloroflexota bacterium
CCTAGATGGGCCACCTCATGCGCGATCCCCGAGACGTCCCAACTCTTACCGGTAATCGGCAATTCTACTATAGGGGCATCCAGTTCCAGGGTGGGGATTACGAGCCTGGTAGCCCGCGCTGCCGGTGGCCCGGCACCCATCTCTCTATCTATAGACCCCAAACCGGGCTCTAGCCTGGCCCTCAGGGTAGCATGTTGAAATCGAACTGGTGAGGCTCCCCTTTCCTCTCTGGCTTCTCTCCTTTCGCCCTTCCGGTGAAGGGTCTCTTCCAGAAATTCGACGGCGGAGATCACGCTCTCTGGCAGATTCTCTTCGGATACGGGTATTACCGCCGCTTGGTCGGCCATAGCCGGAGGGTGGGACAAGGCCTCTACCACCAGGAAAAGAGAGAGGCCCAGCCCCAAAAGTATGCTGCCCATATTGTGTATAGAGAAATCTGGGCCTCCAAGGGGGCGGAGGTGAGGCTTTTTGAGCAACTTATCCCTCCAGGGCGGCGATCCCTTGCCACAAGGCGTTAGTAGACCCGCGGACTAGCCTACCCTCTCCATGTGCTATAGATCATCCTCGCCTATCAAACCAGCGCAGTAGTCCACCAGAGGCGATAAAGAGTAAACTCACTCCTCCAAGCAGGGAGGGAACGCCGGGGGGTGGCATGGCCGGCCCGGTAACCGGTAGCCTCTCCATTCCCAGGATCTCGACGAAAACCATGGGCGTCGCGGTGGGCGTGGCAGTAGGCGTAGTAGGAGTGCTAGTCGGCGTTAGGGTACCAATAGGCGTCTGAGTCGGTGTGCTGGTAGGCGTATTGGCGGGTGTGCTAGTGGGCGTCTGGGTTAGCGTGCCCGTAGGCGTCTCAGTCGGTGTGCTGGTAGGCGTCAAAGTTCTGGTAGGTGTGCTAGTGGGTGTGTTGGTAGGTGTGTTAGTGGGTGTGCTGGTAGGTGTCTCAGTAGGAGTGTTGGTAGGTGTCTGGGTTGGCGTGGCAGTGGGCGTTACAATCCCTGATATAGGTATGGAAAGGGTCCTGTCGCCAATCCCATACCCTCTCATCTGGAGGCTTGCCCCTGGGTACTGGTCCGCTTGGGGGCCAAGCCGACCACACCAGGTAAGCACCACTGGATCCGTTACGTTAGTAAGCGTGACCTCAACATGCCATAGGTCGGTTCCGCCTTGATTCTTGAAGAAATAGGGTGTGTCTACCGAAATGTCTGTCCCCGTTGCCGCAATGCTTTCCACTCGCTCAAGCCCCACTATCCCCCCACGAAGGTTATCGTATTCCAAGGTAACGGTCTCGGCAACGGGGTCTCTAATCGTCAATCTGAAGGGGATGCACTCTCC
>DMLA01000125.1:0-2085 GCA_003453555.1 Chloroflexota bacterium
TGGGGCGTGTAGAATTTGCAGTTGGCACAGGTCTTGCCCGGTTCCCCCTGGCGGGAGTATTTGACTTCCATCCTTTTCACCTCCTCTCGATTCTTGTGTGTTTGCGAGGTGTGAGGGTAGCGAATCGCAAACGCGCTGTTGCTGACTGGGCATCGCGATTCACAGTTTCTGCAAAGATTCTTCGAACTCTTTTACCCGAGGTGGCTTCTTGCCCTTACCGGGCAGGATGGTATGCCCTTCTTCTCTCAAACGTGCCGCTTGTGCTTCTGTACCTCCGGGGAATTTTTCGTTTAGGCTACCATCTGCCTTAATCACTCGCCAATAAGGCGCTATCCGTTTCTTTCCTTTGGCTAAATCTTCCTCTGCTGCTTCAGCGGCAATGCGAAGAAAGATTCCAGTGGTCAGGGGGCAGGTGAAATCGGCATCAAAATCCTTCGCCAGCCGGTCCCTGATCTGGGCCACAGTAGCAACTTTCCCTTTTCGTATCTTACGTATTAAGGCATCGACATCGAGCGGCTTAGGGACAAGCATCTTTCCTCGTCCCCGTGGGTCATCAACCACCTTAGGCTCTTGCTCTATTTCTAATTTTTCTCGCCAGGTTTTGCGCCTTTTAGCCATAAGTCCTCCTTTATTTTGAATATCTCCTTAGCGACCTGGTATCGATTGCGCATCTTTTAATCGCCATTTCGGCCAGGGTTTTGCGTGTACCTGAAGTCGCCGAAGGCGATTGGGTGAGGGGAGCGAGCCGCGAACAGGCTGTTAGGCGATGGAAATACGCCCTTGATAATTCCCATGTTGTCTCCAAAAATTCTTCAAAGCTATAGCAATCGTAGAATCAGGCAAATTCTCAAACAACTCATCATAGGTCATCCACCGAAGTGAAAGGTTCGTAACCCGCTGGAGGAGATCGGATGGATAAGACCAACTCGGTCGATCATTCTTCTCTAGGACACATGCCTTAAGGTCATCTATAAGATAACTCCTATTGGTATCATATTCCTCGAATTTGTATTGATATAACCGAGATTTTAAGGTGGCATGGCGAAAGATTGAGGGCGTTACAAGGGTAACATAAACTCTGTCGGCATACTTGCCGGCTCCCTGAAAACAAAGAGCATTCTCAATGACTCGGGCTAATTGGTTTCGGTGAACATCATAGGTAACACTTGCCGATATATCGGAATACCACTTCATCTCACAAAAACAGATCCAAGGAGCTTCTACATCATCAAGTTTTATCCCGCTCCCGGTTCCTTCTCGTCTGGCAATTGTGCCTAGAGCTAAATCAAGATGTGTTTCCCCTTCCTTTTTTCGGGGCGGAATTGGCAAGACTTCAAACCAAATCTTTGGGTTAGTTGGCTCTCGCTGGTTTGAGCCAGTCAAAGTTTTTGTCAGCACTGCTACTGCTTGCTCTCCGGCTATCGCATATCCACAACCAACTAAAAAAGTCCATATCTGTTCATCATCAAAATGATGCGAAGATGTTCGCTCTTGCCTCTCAATGCGAGCTATCAAGCCATCCCACTGGACATAACCGACAAAGAAGTATTTACGGATTTCGTCGTGATATTTCACCAACAATTCAGCAAGGGAATTCATGATGTTTGACCTCCAGTCTCCCCAGTGTGCGACAAAAGCCTTTTTCGCTTAACGTTTCGCGGCCGAAAGAAGTTGCAGAAGGCAATTTGGGCGTAGCGTGGCAAAGCCTTTTATCCGCTGTTGAGCGACCGGGCACTAAACATCCTATTCTGGCTTGGAAGGCCCTTCCTATCGCCTTAGCATAGCGCCAGTTCCGAGGCGGCCATCCTACCCCGAGATTGTCCGTTCAGTATCCGAAGGAGAGGAGTAAGATGATCACCAGGAGCCTCTCGGTTTTCATACCCATCATTAATAATAGCACACTTTTATGACATCAGTATGTCAGGTTTTTTTACCACGCTTCACGAGAAGACGCTTAATGATAGAGTCTTAGATACCAAGCCACGATCTGGGGGCCATAGATAAGAGCCACCACCCCCCCCACCGCTAGAAAGGGGCCGTAAGGGATGTAACTCTTCAAACCCTTGATCCGAGTGAGTACCAGGA
>DMLA01000125.1:2487-9989 GCA_003453555.1 Chloroflexota bacterium
GGCCGCCAGTTTCACATCTCCACCCCCCATCCCTCCCTTTCGTGCCAGGGCGATGAGGTAGAAGGAGGCGAAGCCGATGAGCCCCCCAGCCAGGGCGCGCAGAGGGCCTGGCTGGGGGGATAGTGAACTCCCTATCCCCGCCATGAGGATGGCGGGGAGGATCACCACATTCAAGATGAGCCGATGTTCCAAGTCGATGACCAGGACCAAGAAGAGGATGCAGATATAGAAAGTGAAGAGGAGGAGTAGAGGGGTTGGGCCGTACCGCTGCCAGAGGAGGGCGAAGGCGAGCATGGTTCCCAGTTCCAAGAGAGGCCGACGAGAGGAGAAGGGGGCCCGACAGTGTTGGCACCGTCCTCTCAGGAGAAGGAAACTGAAAACGGCGATCCACTCTAGGGGTGGGTGGTTCTGGCCACAGTAGGGACAGCGGGGCAAACCGAGGGAGCGGCGCTGAGGCAGTTCGTCAGCGGCGAGGTTAAGAAAAGCGCCGGTGAGCAAACCGAGTAGGGAGTAGAGGATGATCATGCCGCATTCTCCATGAAAATTATATCATACCGTTTGACAAGGACAAATGAGGGCTCTAAAATGGTAAAAGTAGCGGGGTCTGCACTCTGTGCGTTGAGGGAGGCAGGTGGAAGAGGTCTATTATCAGAGAACGGGCACCCTGGTGAGCCTGCTCCTTTTGGGGTTGGCTCTCTCTTGCTTGATAAGGCTGCCCACAAATATCGTCTCCTTTGTGGCCTTCGGCTCCCCCACCACCCTCTATGTATCGACCTCCTGGATCATGGGGGGGATGCTCCTTCTTCTGACCATGGCTGGCGTCTATTCCCTAGTTCACTCCCAAGAGGAGAAAAGTTCCCCTCTCTATAGTCTCGCCTTTACGGGCCTGCCTAGTGTAGTCATCTTAATAGCCCTTTTCTTCCTGCGTCTTTTGGCGGATAGGCTATTTTTCGTCTTAGGTCTCGCCTCAGCAGGCCTGCTTTTAACCTTGATCCTCGTGGGTCAATATCATACTATGGGAGAAAGGAACTCTCTCTGGGCACGATGGGGTCTCGATGTTGTGGTCTATGGAGCGGCTATTTTCTTCTACGCCCTCATCTACGGCTTGAGGACTCATAGCCCTCTTTCGGCCAGCGGGGTATCGCTGGTTAGCGGGGCCTTGGCTCTAGAACTGCTGAGGTACGAAGGGGGTGCGCGGCGGACCTGGCTCTACGCCTTGGTTGTGGGGCTCATCATGGGGGAGGTGGTCTGGGTTCTGAACTACTGGGGCATATCTGCCCTTGCGGGCGGGAGCCTCTTACTCTTAGTCTTCTATCTCTTCACTGGATTGGCGAGGCAATATCTTGAAGGCGTCATCGGTAGGCGTGTGGTGGTCGAGTTCCTTCTCCTGGCGTTTCTGAGCCTGGCTTTATTGGGGTGGCTCTTCTCTTGGTCTTGGTGATACTTGACAAATAATAGGAGATTTAATATACTGTTAGCGTGGCATAGGCCTGTCTGTGAAGCGATTCATCGCTGCACCTTTAGAAGGTGAGCGGTCTCTTGTCTTGCCCGTTTCTTTCGCTTGTAGCAGGGCGGTGATTGCCCCCCGTTGCGACGATGGAACGAAGCCGTTATCTTGCCGTCGCGAAGAAGCAGGCGGATACAACGGTTGCTCTTGTCGTCCCAAGGAAGGGGGGTTTGCTGTTAGTAGGGGAGGCGGAACATTCAATAGGGAGGAGCGATCATGGAGGCTGTGGATCCAGAACGGGAAGCGCGCTTCTATAACGAGGCGTTGAACATCGTGAAGTGGGGCGAGGAGGTGGGTATCCCCTTCCGACTTTTGGGAGCCATCGCCGTGAATTACCACTGCCCCCAACACCGCTACCTCCACGAGAAGATGGAGCGAATCTTCACCGATATCGACGTTGTAACCTATAGCAAGCACCGCCCTCAGATGAAGAAGTTCTTCACGGATCTGGGTTATACACCCCAAGAACGCCTCATCGCCTCCCCGGCGGGACAGCATCGCCACATCTACTGGAGCGAGGAGAAGGGCTGGCAGGTTGATGTCTTCTTCGATGCCCTTCATATGTGCCACAAGGTCGATTTTCGGGGCCGTCTGGAGTTGGATAGCCCCACCATCACTCTGGCTGACATCATCCTGGAGAAGATGCAGATTGTGGAGATCAACCTCAAAGATATAAAGGATACCATCATCCTTCTTTTGGAGCACGATGTGGGTGACCGGGAAGAAGAGACGGTGAATGGGGTCTACATCTCCAAGGTATTATCCGACGATTGGGGGTACTATTACACCGTCACTACCAACTTGAAGAAGGTGAGGGCCTTCTTGGGCGAGTTCGACGCTCTTACGGAGGAGAATAGGGAGGTAGTTTCTGCCCGTATAGATAGATTGCTGACTATGATCGAGGAGGCTCCCAAATCCTTTAAGTGGAAGGCTCGAGCCAGGATCGGAACGAAAGCCAAATGGTACAACGTAGTGGAGGAGGTATATAGATAATGGCCAGGACGAGGTTCATGTTTGCCACCGATCTTCATGGCTCGGAGACGGTATGGCGGAAGTTCTTGAACACAGCCAAGATCTACGATCTGGACGCTCTTGTCCTCAGTGGCGACATGACGGGCAAACTAATGGTACCCATCATCAAGCGGCCCGATGGGAAGCACAAGTCTCACCTCTTGGGTCGCGATTATCTGCTCGCGGAAGAGGAGATACCGGAGTTCGCCAAGAGGGTACGGATGCTCTCCTATCTGCCCTATGTCACCACGCCGGAGGAGGCAGAGAGGATCGGCAACGATATGCAATACCGGGAGGACCTCTTCGAAAAACTGGAATGCGAGATCGTAGATCTCTGGATGACCCTCATCCCAGAGCGGGTCCCTGAGAAATGTCGGGTCATCATCAGCCCGGGCAACGATGACAAATTAGCCATCGATGAAACGATCAAGCAGAGCCCCTATGTGATCTTTGCTGAGGAAGATGTCATAGACCTGGACGGCGAACACGAAGTCCTCTGCTTCGGCTGGTCGAACCCCACCCCCTTCGACTCCCCTCGGGAGTGCTCGGAGGAGGAGATGGAGGAGAGGTTGGAGCGGGTGGTGGCCAAGGTGAAGAAGATGGATACCGCTGTCTTCTGCATCCATGCACCCCCCTACGATTCTCAGTTGGATTACGCGCCTATGGTGGACAAGAATCTCAACATCATAGTAGTAGGCGGTAAGCCTCAGATGATCCCTGTGGGCTCCACGGCGGTGCGCAAGATCATAGAGAAATATCAGCCCCTTTTGGGTCTCCATGGCCACATCCATGAGAGCCCGGGGTATATGAAGATCGGCCGCACTCAATGCCTGAACCCGGGGAGCGAATATGGGGAAGGGATCTTCAAAGGGTATCTGGTGGAGATCGACGGACCTAAGATCACTAGGCTACAGAGGGTGGAGGGGTAGGGTAAGAAGGTTTTTGTTCCGGAGTTAAGAGGCTGGAAAGTTATCCAGCCTCTTTTCGTTCAGGGAGCCGGTAGGGTTTTTCCCCATGAACTTCATCACCTCAAAGCGCAACCGTGAAGGGTCTAGGCGCAGAGCGGAGGCCGGGAGGTCAAGAAACTCTTCTTCATCTCGATAGAGCCGGACAACGAAATCCCCTCTCCCCAAATGGAACAAGGATAGGGAGGAGTACTCCTTCCATCTTCCCTGGACCACCCTCCGCCCTTGGCGGAGTTCGAACCCCTCTTCATCGTAGATAAATATGGTGTGACGGTAGTAGCGGTAGAAGAACCAGCCCAGGAAGAGGGAGAGCACTAGATTCATAACCAAAAGAGGGCGGCTCACCAGGATGTCACGGAAGAGCAACAGGCTGGTGACCGCCCAGAGGATAGTGATGAGCAGGAGCATGAGGAATATGGACTTGAACAGGTCACCGATCTGCAGGGGGGCGATCCTCCTCTTCATGGAAAGCATCTTACGTGTCTGCCCATCTGCTTTCCCACGTAGGAGGGGTTGGTGGACACCTCTCGGGCGGCCAGGTCCACCAGGGCGATGCCGATCTCCCGGTAGTCGATCTTCTCCACCGCCTTCTGAACCTTTTCAGAGAAGGCTCCCTCCTTGGGGATGACCAGCCAGGCCCAATCCAGCCCCATCTCTTTCATATGCTCTAGGAGGCGCCTGACGAGGCTCCGCAAGGTGCTTGCCTCCAGTTCTTGGGAGTAGACGAAGCAGGCAACCTGATAGTTGGGCATGACCAGGAAGGAGAAGAGTCGGGAGAGGAGAAACCCCTTGATCTTCATTCCTCCCCTGACCATCATATCAAAATGTGTATCCTCTATCTGGTAGCCACGGAAGGACTCCCGGAAATCGGCGACCCACCGCGCGCTACCCACCATGAGATTCTTTTCCAAACGGAGCAGGTACTCTTCCATCACTCCTCAACCCTCAAGAAGGAGGCAGCCCCTTTGGGGCTGCCTCCGGTTAGCCGCCAATGGAACCTAGACCCAAACTAATCAGGCGGGATCTCGGTGAAGATGGTGGTCAACTCCACGCCTGTCCTACGGGCCTCATTGCTGTAGTACCAGTAGATGACGATGCCGCTGACCAGCACAAGACCTGAGACCAGAAGGGCCATGGGATCACGGAAGAAGTTCATGGCCTTCGATACTACGTAGAAGGCAAAGGCGTTGCCCAGCACAGCCAAGGCTCCCAGGACGATGGTCCAGGTTCGGCTCAGACGGAAGGGCGACCGCTCGAAGATGTCGGGCTTCATGATGGGGAAGAGCATAGCCGCAATGGACACGATCCCGAAGAAGAGGACATCCCACAAGTCGGTGACGCCTATGGCTAGGGCCGAGGTGGCTCTGGCTAGGAAGGAGCCTGGCCATATGGCACCCAGGACACCGGACTCCGCGGTGCACCCGAAGACGATGGTGATCACCGAGGTGAAGATGATGGCGTTCCAAGGCGAGTGCCACCTCTCGTTCACGTCGGCCAGTTTGGGCGGAAGAAGCCGGTCGAAGGCCATGGCGAAGATCATGCGGGAGGTGGTGAGGATGAAAGGCGGGATGTCGTTGGCCACCCACAAGGCAGCGAAGAAGACGATGCAGGGCAGGAGCCAGGTCATACCTACCCCCGCGGCCTGCATGGCGGCCACCATAGGCATCCAGCCCCCGATCTTGGGCAGGCCGGCCTCTGCGAAGCTACCACCGCCGTAGTTGAGGAAGCCCATGGCGGACATGAGGGAGAAGTCGCCCACCCGACCGACCATCATCGCCGCCCGAGCCATCAGGGTGGAGATGGTTATGTAGAGGAAGATGATGGCCAGGCCGGAGGCGAACATGGCCCTAGGTAGAGTTTTGTGGGCCTCCTTAACCTCGCCAGCCACGAAGGAGGCGGCGGCGTATCCGATGTAAGCCCAGTAGGCGGCCACTATGGCGCTGAAGACAGCACCCCAATAGGTGTTCCCGGCGGCTATGTCCCCCATCCCTTGGGTCAAGGCTGCCTGGGTGTACTCTGCTGCGCTGTGACCCCATAGGTGCTGGACCCCTGCTTCCATGGTGGTAGGGCTAGCGGTCAGGAAGAGGATATAGACCGCTACCAAGATGGCTGCCGGAATCCAGAAGATGACCTGGAGGAGGTAGCCGGTCATCTTGACACCGAAGAGGGCGATACCGCTGAAGACGATTACCACCAGGGTGCCGAAGATCCACAGCCCTTGCGGTGTGGCCCACACGCCCAGTTGAGTGATGCCGGCCAGCTCCCCGAAGATCATCACCGCCTCCATCACCGCTACGGCGATGAGGCCATAGGAGACGGCCACGGCGAAGAACTGGAACCAGGTGGCAACAAACCCCACCGCGGGGTGGAGGATACGGGTGATGAAGATGTAGCCCCCACCTGACCTGGGCATAGCCGCGGAGAGCATAGAGAAGCAGTAGAGAGAGATCAGGATCACAAGACCGGCTAGGAAGAAGGCCATCACCACCGGATGGATCCCCAGGAAGAACTTTGACTCCCCAATGGGGGTCCACCCTGTGGCCTGGAAGACCCTCTTCTGCCAGCCCAGGCCCACCACGTTGGCCATGGCGATGATCACCGCGGTCAGCATGCCGATCTCTCGGACAAGCCCCGTTGCCTTACGCGCAAATACTTTTTTTTCTGCCACTGTTCATTCCCTCCATAGAAGATTAGATAATAATGTTAATCGGGAAAGAACCCCTTATCTGGCTAACTATCACCCCCTCTCTATACAAAACTAGGCTCTATACGATCAGAGCCCATATTTGTCCCTTTTCATCACCCCCTTTCCCTGGAGCCCTTTCAACCCGAAGAGGAAGCATAAAAGACCATCTTCCCCCCTGGGCGGTATGTCTATATTACTATATTTTCCCCGAGATGTCAATGGGTTACTTCTCTTGTCTATAGAAACACCGAAAGGTTGTTTAGGATGCGCCTTTTTTATCTCCTGGGAATGGGGTATAATTACCTTTGGAGAGCGGGATGCCGATTCAAGAAGAGCTCCGAAAACTTCCAAGCGTCGATGCCCTCCTCAAGAGGGGGGGCCTGGAGCAACTGGCAGCCGAGAGCGGCCGGAGGGTGGTGGTGGCTGCCATCAGGGAGACCCTTGAGGAGGCGCGACGGGAGGTATCCGCTGGGCAGCCTTGCCCAGACCTCCCCACCTTTGTGGAAAGGGTCATCGATTCCGTCTCCTTGGCCTTGCGCCCTACTCTGAGACCGGTCATCAACGCCACAGGGGTGATCTTGCATACTAATCTGGGGCGGGCTCCCCTGAGCGATGAGGCACGGAGGGCCATGGAGGAGGTGGCTAGGGGTTATAGCAACCTAGAGTACGACTTGGAGGCGGGGGAGAGGGGCTCCCGTTATCTTCACGCCGAGGATCTCCTCTCTCGTCTCACGGGGGCGGAGGCCAGTTTGGTGGTGAATAACAACGCTGCCGCCCTCCTCCTGATCCTTACCGCTTTGGCCAGAGGGAAGGAGGTGATCATCTCCCGCAGCCAGTTGGTGGAGATCGGCGGTGGCTTCCGCATCCCAGAGGTGATGGCCCAGAGCGGGGCCAAACTGGTAGAGGTGGGGACCACCAATCGCACCTACAAGAGAGACTATGCCCAAGCGATAGGCGAGGAGACGGCGGCTCTTCTGCGGGTCCATCACAGCAACTTCAGGATCGTGGGCTTCACCCACGAGGTGCATTTGGAGGAGTTGGTGGAGTTAGCACGGGAGCATAACCTTTTGGTATTCGACGATCTGGGGAGTGGAGCCCTCTTGGATACGGCAGCCTTCGGTTTGACCCATGAGCCCACGGCCCAGGAAAGTATCGCCAGGGGGGCAGACTTAGTCTGCTTCAGCGGCGATAAACTTCTGGGGGGGCCGCAAGGGGGCGTCATCATAGGTCGTAGGGAACTGATCGCTTGTCTGCGGGAGCATCCCCTCACCCGGGCGGCAAGGGTGGATAAGACTACCTTGGCTGGGCTACAAGCCACGCTGCTCCACTACCT
>DMLA01000125.1:10362-11443 GCA_003453555.1 Chloroflexota bacterium
CTTGGAGGAGATCGAGGAGCGGGCCAAGGGTTGGGCGAGAAGGCTTAAAGGGATTAAAAGCGAGGTGATCCCGGGCCGCTCGGCGGTGGGAGGAGGTTCGTTGCCGGGGCAAACGTTGCCCACCTACCTCTTGGCCCTCACCGTACCCTCCCCCCAGGAACTGGCGAGGCGGCTGAGGATGGGCGAACCGGCTGTGGTGGGGCGGATAGAGGAGGGGAGATACCTCTTAGATCCCCGCACGGTGCTCCCGGAGGAGGACGAGAGACTTCTCGAAGCCCTGCAAGAAGTGTTGGCCTCTCTCTAGCATGCCCAGCGGTGAGCAAAAGCGAACGAAGGGTATAGATGGGCCTACCCATGCCTATATGGCTTTGTGTAGTCTACAAGCCTAGATGGCCGCCATAGAAAGAGATATAGGGGGTCAAGCGGCGAATCTGAGGAGGGCGCCTATCCCTCCCATCTTGGTGAGGGCTTCTCTCTCTTCTCCCTTGATGAACTTTATCTCTGTATTCCCTAAGAAGGCCCGTTTTATCAGTTCCTCCACTACATCCCGGAGGGGCTCCAACGTCTGGCCACAATAGGGGCAGGACCCTTCTCGAACGGTGAGGGAGCCGCATCGGGAGCACCGCCTCCCCGGAGCGTGGAAACCTTCATTTATCAGCAAGGTGAGCACCTGGCCCGCCTGCCAGGCGTGAAGGGTATCCTCCAGCCCGATGACCCCCAGGTTCCCCGAAAGCGCCTCTCCCTTGAGTTGCTGGATCAGATTCGCCTCTTCCCGCTTATTCAGATCCTCCACGACCGCCAACGCTTTCCCCTGCACCTCCTTGGGTGAGGCGGTCATCTCCAGGGGTAAGGTGGCTACCAGACACTTCTTGAGATAGGGGTGTAGGTAGTCGGTAAACTGGCTGACGAGTTCCTCTGTTCCGGCCACTAAAAGGCGCTGAAGGCCCTCTTCATGGCGAAGGCGGAGTAGTTCATCGGCGGTATGTTTCAAATGATGCATCACGCGATCGTCATGATGGCGTTGATACCGAGCCTGGGCCCAGCCTCCCTGATCGTGCCGACCGGGGACGGCGCCGTAGAT
>DMLA01000256.1 GCA_003453555.1 Chloroflexota bacterium
GAGGGCGGACCGTGGGCGCAGGCGTCATCACCAAGATCATGGAATAGAAAGGGTAACGAGGGTATGGCCAAGAAAGCGGCAAGGATGGTGATCACCCTGGCTTGCACCGAATGCCAGGAAAGGAACTATACTACCAGCAAGAACAGGAGGAACGACCCCGGGCGGCTGGAGTTGAACAAGTACTGCCCGCGATGCCGCGCTCATACCCTCCATCGGGAAACTAAGTAGCCAAACGGTAGATAATGAGGTGGAGCGGGGCGAGGGCAAGGTAAAGGGCCCCCGCCCCTCATTGTGGAGTATCAAATGGTCAAAGGCAAGAGGGAGAACCCCGTCACCCGATTTCTTCGGGAGACCAGATCTGAGTTGCGGAAGGTGGCATGGCCCAGTCGGCAAGAGACCACCAACCTGACCATCATCGTCATCGCTGTTACCCTGACCATGGCCGCCTCCCTGGGCTTCATCGACTATATATTCTCCAAGTTATTCGGCTTGCTGATCAGATAAGATGAAAGAGGATATGGAAGAGGAACGACAAGATATAGAAGAAGAGGAGCCTGTAGAGGCCAAGGTTCTAACCGAAGAAAACCCTGAAGTCGAGGGGGAAGCAGAGGAGCCACAAGAAGAGATCGAGGCTCCAGCGGAGGAAGAGGCTGAAGAAGAGCTGCCCGAAGGCACGGCCTGGTATGTCATCCATTGCTACTCAGGGTACGAGAACAAGGTGAAGCGTAACCTGGAGAACCGCATCGACTCTATGGCCATGCAGGATTACATATTCCAAGTCGTCGTTCCCAGCGAGGAGGAGATCGAACTTCGTGATGGCAAGCGGCGCACGGTAGAGAGGAGGATCTTCCCCGGCTACATCCTAGTTCAGATGTTGATGACCGACGATTCCTGGTACGTGGTCCGCAACACCCCCGGGGTCACCGGCTTCGTGGGCTCGGGAAATAAGCCCACCCCTCTCCGCCAGGAAGAGGTGGACAAGATCATGAAGCGGATGGAGGCTGAAACCCCCAAAGTGAGAGTCTCCTTCCGTGTGGGGGAGACGGTGAGGATCATCGATGGCCCCTTCGCCGACTTCATGGGCACCGTGGACGACATAAACACCGATAGGGGAAAGGTCAAAGTCTTGGTCTCTTTCTTCGGGCGTGAAACCCCGGTGGAGTTGGATTTCTTACAAGTGGAGAAAGGATAGATGGCTAAGAGAGTGATGGCTGTGATCAAGCTTCACATCCCGGCGGGACAAGCCAGCCCCGCTCCGCCGGTGGGGCCGGCTCTGGGCCAGCACGGGGTCAACATCATGGCCTTCTGCAAAGATTACAACGCCCGTACAGCCAAGCAAGCGGGGATGATCATCCCCGTGGAGATCACCGTCTACCAGGATCGTTCCTTCACCTTCGTCACCAAGACCCCGCCGGCTAGCGACCTCCTCAAGAAGGCGGCAGGGATAGAGAAGGGTTCGGGAGAGGCCCCTCGAGAGATGGTGGGCAGTGTCACCCGCCAGCAGATACGGGAGATCGCCCAGCTCAAAATGAAGGACCTGAACGCCCTCGACCTGGAGGGGGCGGAGCGGATAATCGAGGGTACCGCTCGCAGTATGGGAATTGAGATTAAAGAGGGGGGATAGGTGGCCAAGCGAGGCAAGAGATATCTAGAGGCGATGAAAGAGGTAGTCCGAACCAAATCGTACTCCCCGGCGGAGGCGATCGAGTTAGTCCAGAAGACCTCGTCTGTCAACTTCGACGCCACTGTGGAGGCTCACCTCCGCTTGGGGGTAGACCCCCGTCACGCCGATCAGCAGGTGAGAGGGGTGGTCCTCTTGCCCCACGGTACAGGGAAAAGGGTCCGCGTGCTGGTCTTCGCCGAGGGAGAAGCGGAGAAGATAGCCAAAGAGGCGGGGGCCGACTACGCAGGAGGCGATGAACTCATCGAGAAGATAGAGAAAGGATGGCTCGATTTCGATATAGCCATCGCCGCCCAAGGCGAGGTGATGGGGAAGGTAGCCAAACGCCTGGGAAAGGTGTTGGGCCCCCGAGGGCTCATGCCCAACCCCAAGGCAGGCACCGTCGTCCCCGCCGAGGATATACCTCGAGTCATCAAGGAGTTCCGCCTAGGAAGGGTGGAGTTCAAGATCGATAAGACCGCCAACCTCCATGTGCCCATCGGCAAGGTGAGTTTCGAAGCGGAAAAACTCCTGGAGAACCTAGCCTCCCTCATGGAGGCTGTAATCCAGGCCAAGCCATCTGGCGCTAAAGGGCAGTATATCGAGAAGATAGTCCTCACCTCCACCATGGGGCCAGGGGTGAAGGTCGATCTCCCGCAAGCCCTAGCCTTGCGAACGGCATAGAAGTAGGGTATAATTCAATCCGCAATCAAATATGTGCCCAAGACAGCAGGGGCGCAGAAGCGCTTAATCGCCTGCCGAGGCAGAGAGATCTTATATAGAGGCGTGATCTCTTAGGTCTCTGTGCTCGCGGGCACAGAGACCTTTTCTATAAGGAGGTGGACTACAATTGGCTATCTCCAAGGAGAAGAAAGAGAAGATCGTAGCCGATCTGGTGGAAAAGTTCTCCCGCTCTCAGGCCCTCATCATGACCGACTATCGAGGGCTGAAGGTGGAGGAGATGAGAACCCTCCGCAACCGGCTACGGGAGGAGTCCTGCGGCTATCATGTAGTGAAAAATAGTCTGGTCAAATTGGCTATGGAGAAGGTGGGCCTCTCCTTCGAGGAAGCGCTTTTTGCCGGGCCAACGGCTATCGGCTTCTGTTATGAGGACGTGGTAGCCCCAGCCAAAGCGCTAGTGAACTACGCCCAGGAGACCAAAACCCTCTCCATACGAGGAGGGCTAATGGGCAGCCGGGTGATCAGCGAAGGGGAGATGATATCCCTTGCTCAACTCCCCTCCCGCGATGAACTCTTGGCCCAAATGATAGCCCAGTTGCAAGCACCCTTGGTGGGCCTGGTCAACGTCCTATCTGACAGCCTGAGGGCTCTCATCTACCTATTGCAGGTCCGTGCTGAACAGATGGAACCCCAAGGGTAAGCCACAATAATAAGGAGGTGATACGGGATGGTTAAGGAGACCAAGAAGAAGACAACGAGGAAGGAAGCCGAGGAATCAGAAGCGTTGACCACCGAGCAACTAGTAGAGGCCTACAAAGGCTTGACCGCCGAGGAGAAGGCCAAGTTTTGGGTCGAAGCGGTGAGTCAGACGAACGTCCTGGAACTCAACGCCTCGGTCAAGAGCCTACAAGAGGAGTTCGGGATCACCGCTGCTGTTCCGGTGATGGCTGCGGCCATGCCTGGCGCGGCCGTTCCTGCCGCCCCTGTCGAAGAGGAGGAGAAGACAGAGTTCAACGTCATCCTCAAAGAGATCGGGGCCCAGAAGGTCCAAGTGATCAAGGCGGTGCGGGAACTAACCGGCCTCGGGCTGCGCGAGTCGAAGGATATGGTCGAGAGCGCGCCCTCTAACGTAAAAGAAGGGGTGAACAAAGAGGAGGCGGAGGCCGCCAAGGCCAGGTTGGAGGAGGCGGGAGCCACAGTGGAGGTCACCTAGGAGTTCCACGAGTGATGAAAGGCCACCCTCACAAATGAGGGTGGCCTTTCTCTTTCCAGTTTATCACTAGATTGGCACCCAAAAGGTTAAGATAAGGCTTGGATCGACCAAGCGATATGCAACCCAGAAGACAAATGTGTCCCTTGGACCGCTTATGTGGGAAAAGATGAGAATCAGTTCGAAAACCAGCCCTCAACGAGGGGGCTTCCATCGCTTCTTGAAACAGGGTTGGTCAAGATGTGGAGGGAGGCTCTTCTCGCCGTTGAGCCCTCCTCCAGAGATACCTCAAGAGGATGAGGGCTCCTAGGAACTCCCCGGCCTCCACTATCTGGCTCCAGCGCAAGGGCCCCAGATAGAGGGTCTCATCTCCCCGGGCGAACTCCAAGACGAACCCTCCTAAGGAGTAGAGGAGAAGATAGAGAAGGGCGATAAGACCAGGGAAGGGTCGAGAGAGACGCCAAAGCAAGAGCAGGAGGAGTATAAATATGAGAAGGCTCAGCCCGCTCATCACCGCCTGAGTGGGGAAGCGGAAAACGGTTATGCCGTAGAGATCAGGCAGTTCATAAGCCCAGGCCCCACGAGCGGGCAGGCCGTAGGCACAACCGCTCAAGAGACACCCCACCCAACCGACAGCCTGACCCAAGGCCAACCCGGGCACTAAAAGGTCCGCCAGCCGCCAGAACGACCATCTATACCAAAAAGAATACCCCGAGAGGCCTACCACCCCACCCAGAAAAGCCCCTTGGAAGGCCAGCCCTCCTCGCCAAAGGTAGAAAGCCTCCCTCAAGTGGGAACTAAAATAGGGCCAGTGGAGAGCCACGTAGGCCAGGCGACCCCCTATCACCCCACAGACCAGAACCACGAGGACAGCGTCCAACATGCCCCAGAGGTCAGCCTTTCTCCATCTGGCCAAAAGAGAGGTCACCAGGAGACCCAAAATGATCCCCAAATCGACCAGAGCGGTATAGGCGGATATGGTGAGACTACCTATCTCGAGGAAAAAAGGACGCATCTAGCTCTGCAACCCCTCCACGATGCGGGCGTATCTATCCGCCAGCCCTTCGGCTTGGCTATCGGACCCTGACTCCGCGTAGACATGCACGTAAGGGTTATCGGGGTCCGGCCGCACCAAGACCCATTCCTCGCCCAACCCTATCTTCACCCCATCGATCTCCTCGCTGATGCGGTCCCGATATTGCTCATTGAGGCGGCGCATCACCAACCCCTTGGCCTCCCAAGGGCAGGAGACCTTTCTCTTAACCATATGATACTCCGGCAAGGTGGCTACCACCTGGGATAACTTGGTCTCCTGCGAGGCCAGGAACTCCAACAGTTTGGCTATAGCCATCAGGCCATCCACAGCCTCGTGGAACTGGGGAAAGACGAAACTCCCGGCCCCATCCCCCACCATGACCACCGACTCCCCACCGGCAGCGGTCATGAGAGCCTGAGGGTCTATCTTACAACGCACCACCCGCCCCCCCTGCTCCTCCGCTACCCTCTCGAAGATGGTCGGTTGATGGACCGGCACCACGATAGTTCCTCCCGGATAGGCTCGCAGGGCGAGGACAGCCATGGCCGCGCAAGCCACACTGCCCGACAGGATCTCCCCTTTGTCATCGACGAGGAATATCTGCTCCCCTCCCACATCGAGCCTCACCCCTAGGTCGGCCTGCACCGCCGAGGAGATGAGACGCAACCGCTCCAGACCTCGTTCGAACTCCTCGGGCAGGATAGACATCTTACTTTCGTCTATGCGGGCGTTAAGGGCCACCACATCGCAATTCAAGAGGTTGAGGATGGTGGGTAAGACCAAAGATGTGGGGGCATGAGCGTAATCGACCACTATATGGAACTCGGGACGGCATATAACGGGGAGATCGATAGCCTCCATGAACCCTTCAGTATACCGCTCCACGACCTGGGGGGCGTAGTCGATGGTCCCTATATCCTCCAGATAGACGCGACGGAAATCCTCCCGAAAGAAGATCTTCTCTATCTCTCGCTCTTGGACCTTGCTCAGATTCTGGCCCCGCTCATCGAAGAACTTGATATCCACCACCCGATTGTCGTAGGGGGAGAGTCGGACGTCCACCCCCCCCGCGGCATCTGTGACCTTGGTGATATAGCGAGCCACGGGGATGGGCATATTCCTCAAATCAGAAACGTGGACGCCCGCCGAGGGTAAGCCAGAGATAATGCCTCGTTTGATCATGCGAGGGCTGCGATGGGGGTCCCGGTTCATGGTCACCGTAGCCCCTAGGGGCAAGGTGGCTCCGAAGGCGGCTCCCAACCGAGCGGCGAACTCGGGGGTGAGATCCACGTTCACCAGGCCGGTCACCCCGAAGCGGCCGAAAAGGGTCCGACGGCCCTTGGCTCCCCAGATGATGCTGGATTTGACGGTAGCCCCGGACTCTATCTCCTTCTCCGGCCAGACCTTCACCCCGGCATGGATCATAGCCCTCTCCCCCACGATGCTCGCATCTCCCACCACCGCCCCCTCGAAGACCACCGCCTTGCTCTTCAGGCTTGCCTGGCACCCCACAATCGCCCCCCGAACCTCCACCCCCTCACCAATGTAGGAGTTGCGCCACACTATGCTCCGGTCGATCTGGGCCCGGTTATCCACGATGGTATGATCCCGGATCACGCTGGGGCCGTGGACCACCACCCCTCCTTTTATCTTCACCCCGTGCCCTAGATATAGAGGGCCGAAGAGTCGTGCATCGGGGGCTATCTCCACCCCCTCTCCACACCAGATGCGGCCACCGATATCCTTCCCCAATTCGCCTACTTGGACCCTCCCCTCCAGGAGATCAAAGTTGGCCCTCATATACTCGGCGATATCGCCCACATCACACCAATATCCTGAAGCCACGTAACCATAGAGAGGAGCCTTCTTGGCCATCAGTTGGGGGAAGAGGTCCCTGCTGAAATCGTAAGTCTTCCCCGGCTCCATCTCCGCGAGCACCTCGGGCTCCAGAACGTAGATGCCAGTATTTACCGTGTCGGAGATCACCTCTCCCCAACTCGGCTTCTCCACGAACTGAGTGACTCGCCCCTCCCGGTCGGTGATGATCACCCCGTAATCCAAGGGGTTGGGAACCCGGTATAGGGTGATGGTCACCAGGGCCCCTTCTCGGCGATGGAATTCTACTAACTTCTCCAGATCGAAGTCGGTGAGAGCATCGCCACTTATCACCAGGAAGGTCTCGTCTAGGCACTCTTCAGCATTCTTCACGCCTCCTGCCGTGCCCAGGGGCACCCGTTCCACCACGTACTCGATCTCCATCCCCGACTCACTCCCATCGCCGAAATAATCCTGGATAACATCTGATAGCCTCTGGAGGGTCATCACCACCTGGGTGAAGCCGTTCCTTTTCAAGAGGTCCAAGATATGAGCCAAGAGCGGCTTGTTCACCATAGGCACCATAGGTTTGGGCCGCCCCAGGGTCAGAGGGCGCAGTCTAGTTCCCTGTCCTCCAGCCATCACCAGCGCCTTCATCTCCATCCTCCTCGGCCATACAAAGCACCCCAAACCTAATATAACATAATAGGCGGGGTAAGTAAACATCAAATCAAAAACCCGCCCCATAGGACGGGTCTCAGAGGTTCAGACCAACAACGGATTAGTCCTTACACCTCTCCACCTGTACGGCGCAGACTTTGAGCTCTGGGATCTTGGCCACCGGATCCAGGGCCGGATTGGTCAGGAGGTTGGCCGCCGCCTCAGCGAAATGAAAGGTCATAAAGACCACCCCCGGCGCACACTCCTCGGTGATCTCGACCCGAGCCTCCACCTCCCCTCGACGCGAGGTTATCCGCGCCCAGTCGCCATCCTCTATCCCCCGCTTGGCCGCATCGAAGGGGTTCATACGAATCCGCTCCTCGGGCACCAACCATTCCAACCCAGGGACGCGGCGGGTCATGGTGCCGGTGTGCCAATGCTCCAAGACGCGGCCGGTGGTGAGGATGAGGGGGTACTCCTCGTCCGGCTCCTCATCGGGGGGTATCTGCTCTACGGGGCTGAAATGGCCTAGGCCACGGGTGAAGCGACCCACATGGAGTATCGGTGTTCCGGGGTGATCGCCATCAGGGCAGGGCCATTGAAGGCCCCCATCTTCCAGCCGTTGATAACTGATCCCTCCATAGATGGGGGTCAATCGGGCGATCTCTTCCATTATCTCTGAGGGGTGGTTATACTCCCACTGGACAGGGTCCACACCCTCCATCCGCTTGGCTACCTCACAGATTATCTCCCAATCGGCTTTGCTCTCTCCCACAGGAGGGATAGCCTGCCTCAACCGCTGCACCCGCCGCTCGGTATTGGTGAACGTCCCCTCCTTCTCGGCGAAGGAGGAGGCTGGCAGGACCACATCCGCTAACTCGGCCGTCTCCGAGAGGAAGATCTCCTGCACCACCAAGAAATCCAAGGCCTCCAACGCCTCCTGCACATGGCGGGAATGGGGGTCGGAGAGGACCACGTTCTCCCCCATGATATACATCCCCCGCACCTTCCCCTCATGGGCCGCGTTGAACATCTCCACCACCGTTAGCCCCGGCTGACCGGAAAGCCTCACCCCCCAAGCCTCCTCGAACTTCCCACGCGCCTCTTCGTCCATCACCCCCTGATAGCCGGGGAAGACGTTGTAGAGGGCTCCCACATCGCAGGCCCCCTGCACGTTGTTCTGGCCCCGGAGAGGGTTCACCCCTCCGCCGGGGAGGCCCAGGTTCCCCGTGAGCAGGGCCAGGTTGGCACAGGCTAAGACGTTCTGGTGGCCGCTGGTGTGCTGGGTGATCCCCATGGCATAGAGGAGGGCCGCTGGCTTGGATGTGGCATAGATGCGGGCGGCAGCGTAGAGGTCGTCGACCTCCACCCCCGTGATCTCCCTCACCCTCTCCGGGGTGTACCCCTCCACCACCTCCCGCCAGGCCTCGAACCCCTCCGTCCGCTGGGAGATGAACTCTCTATCCTCCAGCCCCTCTTTCAATATGATATGAGCTAAGCCGTTCAAGAGGGCGATATCCGTCCCTGGCCGATGTCGGAGGTAGAGGGTAGCATACCGGGCCAGATCTATCCTTCGGGGGTCAGCCAAGATGAGCCTAGCCCCCCGCCGCACCGCCCCCCGCAACTCCAGACCGATGATGGGGTGCTGTTCCGTGGTGTTGGAACCGATGACCAAGAAAGCCTCAGCCTCTGCCAGATCACCTATGGAGTTGGTCATGGCTCCGCTTCCGAAGGCTGTGACCAGACCGGTCACCGTGCTAGCGTGTCAAAGGCGCGCGCAATGATCGATATTGTTACACCCTATCACCGCCCGGGCAAACTTCTGGATCAGATAGTTCTCCTCGTTGGTGGCCTTGGCTGAAGCCAGGACGGCGATGGCCTCAGGCCCATGCTCCTTCTTGATCTCTGAGAGACGCCTGGCCACCAAATCCAAAGCCTCCTCCCAGGTGGACTCCACAAACCGACTACCCTCCTTGATGAGGGGGCTTGTCAACCGTTCCGGGTGGTTTATGAAGTCGTAGCCGAAGCGGCCCTTGACACAGAGGCGGCCTTCGTTGACCGGGTTTTCTGGGTCGCCCCGCACGCCCACCACCCGCTCCCCTCGGGTGAGGAGGTAGAGGCCACAACCCACGCCGCAGTAAGCGCATATAGTGCGAGTCTCCGCCGAGGGAGCACCCTCTAGCCTAGCCCGCTCGTATATGGCCCCTACCGGGCATTTGGCCTCGCACTGGCCACAGTTCTCGCATATCGATTCCACCCAAGGCTGGTCGAAATCGGGCGAAACCTTCGTCTCATACCCTCGGTAGGCGAGATCGAGGGCATGGAGAAATTGGATCTCATCGCAGGTGCGCACGCATTTGCCGCAGAGGATGCACCTATTCATATCCAAGGTGAAGAAGGGGTTGCTCTCATCCCAAGGGTGGGCAGGCTCCACCCCCCGGAAGCGGCCCTCTTGAGGCATCACATAGGCGGCCACCTTCTGCAGTTCGCAGCGCTGGTTGGCCGGGCAGGTGAGGCAATCACCGTGGCCGTTGGCCATGAGGAGTTCCACTAGGGTGCGGCGCACACTATCGATGAGGGATGAAGTGGTCCTCACCACCATCCCCTCAGACACCTTAGTCGTACAGGAGGCGTGCAGCCCCGCCCATCCCTCTACCTCCACGATGCAAAGGCGACAGCCGCCGTAAGGCTCTAGGTCACCATCGGCGCAGAGAGCAGGGATATAGATACCTGCGCTCCCTGCCGCCTGGAGCAGCGTCAGCCCCTCTTCCGCCTCTACCGTCTTCCCGTCTATCTTTAGAGTGATCTCACCCATAGAGACACCTACCTATACCCGTTCACTATATCGCTCACCCTCTCCGGGGTCAGCCGCCCATAAACCACATCGTCGACGGTCATCGCTGGCCCCACGCCGCAGAGGCCCAGGCAACTGACAGCCTCCAAAGTGAACTTCCCATCCTCCGTCGTCTGGCCCACATCGATCCCCAACGCTTCCTTCACCGCCCCCAAGACCTCACCGCTACCCGAGAGTTCACAAGGCGCGCTCTCGCAGCAGCGTATCAGGTGCTCACCTCGCGGAACGGTAGAGAGGAGAGAGTAGAAACTAGCCACGCCGTAGATTTGGCTGGGTGCTAGACCATAAGCCTGGGCCACGACTCGGAGAGCCTCCCGGGGCAGGTATCCCCATCGGGCATCCAGGTCGCGCAGGGTCTCGACCAGGGCTTCAGGCTCTTTGCCATGCTGGGCGATGATCTCCGCCACCCGCTCCATATCTGGAGATGCTAACCCGTCCTTACCCTCTCCCGGCTTCGGCTTCACCCCTCTATGCTCGACGGCCCTGCACTTCTGCCCCAGTTCCTCTTTGAAATGCTCCAAGGCGCTATCCAAAGGTAGAGCCGCGGCCGTCCCCAGGCCACAGAAGGAGGCCAAACGTAACGCCTCGGCCAGGGCAGCGAGCATCTCCAACGCCCCCTCCTCACCTTGACCTGTTGCCAACCTCTCCAGGATCTCCTGAGCCCTGAGCGTCCCCTCTCGACAAGGGGTGCATTTCCCGCACGATTCGACGCGGAAGAAATTGATGACCGAGGCCAGGAACCAAGCCACATCTCTCCTCTCATCGGCCACCAAGAGAGCCCCCGAGCCCAAGGAGACGCCCGACCGAGTCATAGAGTCGTAGTCCAAGAGGATCTCTAACTTGCTCTCGGGCACTACGGTACCGGAACTTCCTCCGGTTTGGGCCAATCGAAAGCCGTTCTTGACCCCGCCTCCGTAAACCTCTATCGCTTCCTTCAGGGTCAGCCCCAAGGGGGCTTCGAAGGCTAGGGAACGATGAACGTCTCCCAAGAGGGTGTAGACCTTGGTCCCCGGCGACCTCTCCGTGCCCCACCTCCTGTACCAGTCGGCCCCCTTCCGGACTATATCGGGGAGAGCGGCTAAGGTCTCCACATTATTCACCACTGTGGGTTTACCCCAAAGGCCGTAGGAGGGAGGGTAAGGAGGTCTCAGGCGAGGGACGCCCCTCTTCCCCTCCAGGGACTCGATGAGAGCCGTCTCCTCGCCACAGATATAGGCCCCAGCCCCCCGGTGAACTTTAACCTCTAAGGAGAACTCCGAGCCAAGAACCCCCTCTCCCAAGAGGCCAGCCTCTTGAGCCTGCTGGATAGCCCCTTCCAGCCTCTCCCCCGCCAGAGGGTATTCACCCCGGACGTAGATATAAGCCTCCTGGGCGCCTATGGCGTAAGCGGCGATGGCCACCCCTTCCATCACCCGATGGGGGTCCCCCTCCATGAGCAGTCTATCTTTGAAGGTCCCAGGCTCCGATTCGTCGGCGTTGCAGATGAGGTATTTCACCTCGCCCGGCGCGGCGCGACAGAACTCCCATTTCCTCCCCGTAGGGAAACCCGCTCCTCCCCGGCCTCGTAACTCCGACTTTGCAACCTCGGCGGTCACCTCCTCAGGGGTCAACTCTAAGGCTTGGGCCAGCCCCCCGTAGCCATCTCGGATGATGTACTCCTCGAGAGAGCCAGGATCGATCTGGCCACAATGGGCTAATACCTGTCGCTCTTGCTTCGCCCAGAAGGGGAGATCCTCCCAGGAAGGGATGCCCTCTAGGGACTCCTCGGCCGCCAAAGCCAGATCGGAGCGGGGGTCATCGCCTTTCAGGAAATCGACCACCAGTTCCTGAACAGAAAGGGGGGTCATTTTTCGATAGGTGATGCGGGGATAACCAGGTTTGGCGATGCTTACCAGCACCTCCTCGCCGCAAAGGCCGGGACAGCCGGTCTTACGGAGCCGGGCTTGAAGCCCCTCCCGCCGCAGCGTCTCATCCACGGCTCGAAAGACCTCATCAGCCCCCACCGCCTGACTACAACTGCCCAGCGCAACGGAAATCTCCGTCATCTCACCGGAGGACAAAACCCTCTTTTCAGCCCAACCTCGGAGGGCCTCATAGCGGTCGAAAGTCATCTCATTCTCCGCCTTCCGCTGGTGAGGAGAATATCTCCTCCACCACCTCGGCTATCTTATCTCGGAGAGGGTAGAGGACGTTAGCGCCGCTATCAGGTAATATGACGGGAACAGCCATCTTCTCATCGATCACTGCGGACTTGATATCCTCCTTCTCAATCTGGCGGGCAATCTGGGCCAAGGCCAGCACCTCCTGGGGGTCAAGATCGGTATCCACTGTGTAGCCCATAGTTCTCAAGAGGTCCGGAAGTCGAGGGATAAGGTCCAAACTGAGCGCCTTCTCCCTGATGGCGAAGAGCAACTTTTGCTGGCGCCGCAACCGCACGAAGTCACTGCCATTATGCCGGGTGCGGGCGTATCGCAAAGCCATCTCCCCATCCATCCGCTGAACCCCGGCCGGTATGTAGATGGTCATGTATCCGTAGTTCTCGTCTGGGTACTTATCGTCCCATATCTCCCCTTCCACCTCAACGGTTATGCCCCCTAAGGCGTCTATAATATCTCTGAACCCTTGGAAGTTGATGCGGATGTAATAGTGGATGGGAACGCCCAGGTTGTACTGAACCGTCTTCTTGGCCAAGGCCGGCCCTCCTCCAGGATAATTATCTCGGTCGCCTATGAAATGGGCCACATTTATCCGGTTCAGGCCGTATCCCGGTATCTCCACATAGAGGTCGCGTGGTATGGAGAGCATCCCTGCCGTCATAGAGGTGGGGTCCACGGTCACCACTATCATGGTATCGGTGCGGCAGGGGCCTACCTCCTGGGGCCGCTTATCCACCCCCAAGAGGAGGATGTTCACCCTCTCTTTCCGGCTCCAATCGGGAGCCGGTAGATCGCTTTCCCGCGGCCGGAATATGGGCACATCGACGAAGGTCTGACGCCCAGCATGAGCCACCACCTCCCGCACCGAGGAATAGAAAAGGTAGCCGCAGAAGATCCCCCCTATGATGAAGATGGTAAAAAGGCTACCGAAGAATATCCCAAACCAAGGGTTGGAGCCTTGAGCCCTTGCTTTGTAACCCCGCATACTCATGTCTCGCCCCTTATTCAGCGCATATTATAGCACAACATCAAATCTAGTCAAGCCAAAGGATGGGACTTGACTTTTGAGAAAGGAGAATTTATATTTGGCCTGCCTTCGAGGAAGGGGACATCATCCCCTGTTAGTGAGGAGATGAGATTGTGGGTGAACTAGGCGAGATGCTCCGGGAAGCCAGGGAGCGGAAGGGGGTCTCCCGAGCAGAAGTCGAAGAGGAGACCAAGATCCGCGAGAGCCTCATCAAGGCCCTAGAGGAGCAAGATTACGGTGTCCTCCCTGACCGTATTTATGCCAAGGGGCTCTTGAAGAACTACGCTCGCTACCTGGGGTTAGATACCAGCGAGGTGATGCGTCTCTTCGGCGAAGAAGAGTTAACCCCCACCCCCATCCCCCCAGCCTCCCAAGCCT
>DMLA01000038.1 GCA_003453555.1 Chloroflexota bacterium
TACGTGGCCCTGGCCATAGCCCTGCGCAGACTGATAAAAGGGGGGCTCCTCCCGGCCAGCGTGCTCAGGACCCAAGTGGCCGCCATCAGCGTAGGGGTTTTGCAGGGCGAGCCCCTCTTGGATCTCACCTATGAGGAGGATTATCAGGCGCAGGTAGATTTTAATGTGGTGATGACCGCGGAAGGGGAGTATGTGGAGGTGCAGGGCACCGGAGAAGGGGGGCCTTTCTCCCGCCAGATGATGGATAGGCTCTTGGACCTGGCTCAGAAGGGTATCGAGGAATTGCTGGTGGCACAGAAGGAAGCGTTGAAGGGGTATTGAGAAGATAGAAAGTCCTCAGGGCGGTCAGGAGGCAACTCCTGACGCCGCCGAAAAGGCCGATATATCCTGTCTCTTAATCCTTTGAATGTTCAGATATTCTCGTATTTCGTGCAGGAATGGTGACTCCGTTTTGTGGTACACTGGTGGTGAAACCCATAGAGTTCGGAGTTTGGCGTCTATCTGCAAAATGTGGGCAGAGACAAGAGAGAAGAAAGATTCCAAGGTAATATATTGGAGACCAGATTATAGTAAGAAAGGAGAATCTACCATGATCAAATGGTTACTTAAGGCTATGGCTGTGACTGGCTGTGCCATCGCGTTACTGCTGGCTGTGGGCTGCGCTGCTCCTCCAACACCCACAACTACGCCAACGCCAACGGCAACCCCATCGCCTACCCTTACTCCCTCGCCTGCCCCAACGCCAACGGCAACCCTATCGCCTACCCCCACTCCCTCGCCTGCCCCAACACCAGTCCCACCGACAGCCACGCCAACGCCGGGATATACAGTATGCTCTCCATTCGTTGTGCCGGTAGCTGAGAAATATTTGGCAACAGCTGGTGTTAGTAAGGGTGAAGGTATTTGGACTGACACCTTTTTCTTTTTGGATCCTGGAGCTGAAATAAGGGCCGCCATTTCAGGGAAAATAACTAGAATGATCCATGGCTCAAAACCTTTTGAAAATGCACCCGCATTTGAAAACTTTTTCCTTGAAAATGATGGTGGTATATCCTGTAGTTATTTGTTGCTTGGGGAAACCTTGGTGGAAGAAGGTGCAATAGTTGAACAAGGACAGACTATAGCTATATCAAGTGGTGGAGATTTAGGATTTCATCTTGGAAATTTTATCTTATGGATAAGTAGCCCTGAATCTAAACAAGAAGGCCTTGATTTGTTATGTCCTGCTTCACCAAAGTGAGACACTTTCAGGGATAAAAGTGTATCGGGTTTCCGGCCTCTCCACTTAATCTTTCAGGCCAGCGGCCCCTTCTTTTTTCTATGGGCTTCCAAGGATAACTCGATCACTTTGGTGATCAGGTCCATGGGGCTCATCCCCTCTTCGGCCGCCTGGTGGAAGATACAGGTGGAGGGGGTCATGCCGGGGAGGGTGTTAGTCTCGGTGACTATCACCTCCCCATCGACGACGAAGCCATCGATGCGGGCGTAGACTTTTGTCCCCAAGACTTTATAGGCCTCAACCATTACCCTCTGTACCTTCTTTATCATCTCCTGGGGGAGGCGAGCGGGGGTGATGTTCTCTCCCTCGCCGGGCAGGAACTTCTCCTCCACGGTGAGGAAATCGCCGCGCGGGGGCGTCTCGGTGGGGAGAAAGGCGATGGGGTTTTCGTTGCCTATCACTCCGCAGGTGATCTCCGTGCCCCTCAGCAACTCCTCCACTAAGCAGGTGGTGTCCCACTGGAAGGCTTCGTCCATGGCCGGGGGTAACTGGTCCTCTTCGCGTACCACGGAGAGACCGATGCTGCATCCCTCTCGCGTGGGCTTCACCACGCAGGGGTAGCCCAAGGTCTCCTCGATCTCCTTCTCCATCTCCTCTCTTCGCTCTTGCCACGCTTTCTCGGAGATGGCCAGGTATTTTGGGACTCGGATGCCGGCGGCGGTGAGGAGGCGACGGGTCATATGTTTGTCCATCCCGATAGCCGAGGCCAGGACCCCAGAGCCGGTGTAGGGGATGCCTAGAAGTTCCAGGAGGCCTTGGAGGCAGCCGTCCTCCCCATATTTGCCGTGCAGCCCGATGTAGACGAAGTCCACCAGTTCCTTCAACTTCTCGTAGGGGATGCGGGTGGCTTCTTTTTCTAATCTGGCTTCGATATCGGCTGTGGTGTTCTGGACCAAAAGGGGCAGGGTCATCTCCCAAAGTCGCCCTTTGCTGTCCAGGAAGATGGGGATGCCTTCGTATTTGGAGAGGTCCAGGTTATGGTATATGTTGCGGCCGCTCTCGAGTGATATCTCCCGCTCACTGGACATGCCGCCCATGATGACGCCTACGCGGAGGCGTTTTCCTGCTTCTTTCATACAGTTTCCTCTCTCAGTTAAGGGGCAGGCTTCACAGCGGCCCTCTCTTATTCTCGTGGGCCTCCAGGGCCAACTCGATTATTCTATCGAAGAGCATGGTAGCGTTCAGCCCTATCTCCGCCGCTTGGTGAAACATGAAGGAAGAAGGGGCCATGCCGGAAGAGGTGTTGGGGTCGGTGAGGAGTATCCGGCCGTCCTCTAGGAGGAAGCCATCCAGGCGGCCGTAGTTCTTGAAGCCTAACACTTTATAGGCCTTCATCACCTCTTCTTGTATATGCTTGATCGTCTCCTCCGATACCCGGGCGGGGGTGATCTTCTGGGAGCGGCCGGGCATATATTTGTCGTCATAGGTTAGATACTCATGGGTAGCCACCGTCTCTGTAGGAGGCATAGGCCAAAGTTCCTCATTCCCCAAGACAATGCAGGAGAACTCCAGGCCATGCAGTTTCTCTTCTATGAGGGCCGAGTTGTCCCACTCGAAGGCTACTTCCAGAGCCGGACCGATATCTTCCTCCTTCTGTACCACCGACACCCCGATGCTTGAGCCTTCGCGGCTAGGTTTGACCACACAGGAGAGACCGATCTTCTCGACGATCTCATCTTGTGTTCTTTGTGGGTCTCGCTCCCAATCGGTATCTTGGACCACCATCTCATGAGCCACTTCCAACTGGGAGGCTTTGAGCACACGGTGAGCCATGGGCTTGTCCATACAGAGGGCCGAGGCCAGGACCCCGGAGCCGGTGTAGGGTATCCCCAAGAGTTCGAGGAGCCCTTGGATGCAGCCATCATCGCCATATTTGCCATGGAGGGCGATGAAAGCGAAATCGATGAGGCTTTTGAGTTCTTCGTAGAAGATGCGCTTCGCCTCCTTCTCTAATCGGGCGATGATGTCGGAAGTGGTGTTCTGAACGACGAGTTTCTTGGGAAGTTCCCATAACCTATTCTCTGTGTCCACGAAGATGGGGAAGGGGAGGTACTTTTGGCGATTGAGGTGCGTATAGACCTGTCGCCCGCTAGCCAGCGAGGCCTCTCGTTCTGAGGAGGCTCCTCCAAATAGCACTCCCACCCGCATCATGGTACTCTCTTAACCCTCAACTTTGCTAAATAGAATTCTAGCAATTATGCTCTGGATAAGCAAGGTTGCGCCATGGGGGCTAAGGTGTTAGAATGTCTGTATCAGCATTAGGAGGGATAGTATGAGTACCACTAGGCTCATAGGCTTGCTTCTCCTGGTAGGAGGCATCGTCCTCCTTCTCATATCGCTGAGCGCGGATATGATAGGGTTGGGGCGTGACCCGGGGTTCGGCTACCAGCAGATGGGGGGCACCCTGGTGGGAGCGGTGGCAGCCATCATCGGCGGGCTTCTCTACCGAAGGGGCTAAACTCTCGAGAGGCTATTTTTCATGATTTACCTGTCTGATATCCTCGCGGCTACCGGGGGCCGGATATATGGCCCCCTCTTTGCCCAGGAGTTCAGCGATTTTTGCTTCGACTCCCGCATCCTCCAGCCAGGAGAACTCTTCTTGGCGGTGAAGACGGAGAAGGGCGACGGCCATGACTACATCGAGGCGGCCTGTCGCGATGGGGCGGCGGGGGTGCTCTGCGAGCGGGAGATAGACCTCGCTCCTCACCGTGTGACCTGTGTGGTGGTGCCCGATACCCAACAAGCCCTTCGCCATTGGGGCGAATATATAATCAAGAAATACGCCCCTGAGGTTATCGGGGTGACGGGCAGCACCGGGAAGACCAGCGCCAAGGAGGCTATCGCCAAGGTACTGAAAAAGAGGTTTCCCGTCTTCAGGAACCACGCCAACTATAACGGGCGGTATGGGTTGCCCATCGCTTTGGGGAGGCTTCGCCCGGGGCACAAAATCGCGGTCTTGGAGATGGCCTGCGATAGTTTCAACGAGATCGCAGAGTTGGCCCAGATGACCTTGCCCCGCATAGGGGTGGTGATGAGCGTGAACGCCGCTCATCTGGAGTATCTGGGTAGCCTGGAGAATATAGCCCGGGAGAAGGGGAGACTGATCGAGGCCTTGCCCCTGGAGGGTTACGCTCTTCTCAACTTCGATGACCCGCGGGTTCGAGCCATGGCCGGCAGGACCAAAGCCCGGGTGCTCACCTTCGGGACGGACCCCAAGGCCGATCTCTACGCCTACGATATCGCCGCCGATGGGGAAGGCGTGCGATTTTTCGTCCGCTACCAAGACGAGGGTGCTGAGGTCAGGCTTGCTCTTTTGGGCAGCCATAACGTCTACACCGCTCTTGCTGCTATAGGGGTGGGAACTCTCTATGGTCTCTCCCTGCAGGAGGCCGCTCAAGGCCTGGAGGAACTTAAGCCTCTTAAGGGGCGCTTGAAGCCTTTGGAGGGGATAAACGGCAGTCTGCTCTTGGACGACAGTTACAGCGCCAACCCGACCTCGACTCTCGCGGCCCTCGACCTCTTAGCCCAGATGGAGGGAGGGGATAGGGTCGCCATCTTGGGAGACATGTTACAACTGGGGGCCTACGAGGAGGAGGGACATAGGGAGGTGGGGCGCCGGGCCGCTCAGGTGGTGGATTATCTGGTCACTAAGGGTGAGCGGGCCAGTATCATCGCTGATGAGGCTAGGAGGTGTGGCTTGGCCGAGGAGCGCATATTCGTTACCTACACCGTGGATGATGCCCTCCGCAGCATCGCCGAGAGAGTAGGGCCTGGCGACCTGATATTGGTGAAAGGGTCGATGGAGGCTCGAATGGAAAGGGTGGTGGAGAAACTACTGGCCGACCCCTCGCAGGCGGAGAGCCTCCTCGTCCGACAGAGCCCGGCTTGGAAGCGAATCCACATCATCGCTCCCGATCGCCCTACCTGGGTGGAGATCGATCTAGGGGCTCTGGCCCACAATGTGCGGGAGATCAAGAGGATAGTAGGGGAGAAGGTGGGGATCGTCATCACCCTCAAGGCTGACGCTTACGGCCATGGTGCGGTCAAGGTAGCGCGCACCGCTCTGGCCAACGGGGCCACTATGCTGGGGGTGGCTTGCCTCGGCGAGGCGGTAACCCTCAGGAAGGCAGGCATTTCCGCTCCCATTGTCATTCTGGGCTATACCCCTGCTTGGCAGGCTAGAGATATCGTCCTTTACGATATCACAGCCACGGTCTTCTCCCTAGATGTGGCCAGGGCTTTCTCCCGCGCTGCCGTGGCCCTCAACTCTCAGGTGCGGGTGCACATCAAGGTGGATACGGGCATGGGTCGGCTGGGTCTTCTTCCCTCTGACGTTCTCCCCTTCGTGCAGGTACTCCAAGGGTTACCTAACCTCCTGCTTGAGGGGATCTTCACCCATTTCGCCATCGCTGACGCGGAGGACGCCCACGGGATCCCTGGCTGGGGGAAGGAGTATACGCTCCGCCAACTGGAGGCCTTCAAAGGGTTACTGAGGGAGTTGGAGGCTAACGACATCCATATCCCTCTCATCCATGCGGCTCATAGCGCCGCCATCTTCACTCTCCCCGAATCCTACTTCAATCTGGTGCGGCCGGGGATAGCGATCTATGGGCTTGACCCTTCCTCAGAGGTCCGTTGTCCTGATAGTTTTCGACCAGTTCTCTCTTTCAAGACCCAGATCGCCCAGGTGAAACGGCTGCCGGAAGGGAGTTACATAAGTTATGGCTGCACCTACCGCACTGAGAGGCCTTCCTCCATCGCTGTCATCCCTGTAGGCTACGCCGATGGCTTTAGAAGGGGTCCCAGAACCTGGGGCGAGGTCTTGGTGCGGGGCCAGCGGGCACCGGTGGTGGGGCGGGTATGCATGGATATGAGTATGATCGATGTCACCGATATCCCCGGGGTTCGTCAGGGGGATGAGGTGGTCCTCATCGGCCAGCAAGGGGAAGAGAGGATTACCGCTGAAGAGGTGGCGGATAAGTTAGGCACCATTAACTACGAGGTGGTTTCTGAGATCCTGGCCCGGGTGCCGCGAGTGAGTTGAGTGCAAGGTGGGGTTTTCAGGAAAGGCAGAGGGCGTGCTTGGTTTAGCACGCCCTCGATTCTATCGGCTGTTTCTTCCCCAGTCTAGGTTATCTATTCTCTCTTTGCCCTTCGACTGGCCATCCGCTAGTGTTTTGGGCCCTTGTCCTTTCCCTTGCCATGACCCTGTCCCTGTTGTCCCTTGCCAAGACCTTGCCCTTGGGATTGGGAGTCTTGTTCTTTCGGGCCTCGCTCTGGAACCAGGCCTAAAGCCTCTTTGATCTCCCGCCAGGTCATCCCCCCTTGACGCATTTCTACGATGCTCTCCGCGGTGAACCCCTCATCCTCCACCTGTTGCGCTAGGCGGCAGGCCATTCTGATGGTGCTGAACTTGGCTTTGGTCTCTTGCACTAGATCCAGCAACTCTTGCACCTCCAACCCGCAGAAGTCAGCCAGATTTTGGGTCGGGGTAGGGATTTCTCGGCTGGAGACGATCAACCCCAGATTGTAGCCGTGCAGGCCGGCGAAGCC
>DMLA01000002.1:0-19540 GCA_003453555.1 Chloroflexota bacterium
TGAGCACCCCTTTTTCTGAGGCGACGATACCCTCCAGAGTAATATTTTCAATGATCAATTCGCACGATTGACCACTACTTATGCTCGATGGTATAATGAGTTGGTGCATAGCGATAATCCAACTTTGAATGTGCGGATGATGGAGATACCTTCCTCTTTTTGGTCTTCTCCCTTCGCTCTGTCCAGCGGGAGTTGGCAGAACCTCTCTTTCGTTTTCGTTGGTTTTTCAGCCCTTTAGCAGGGATTAGAGGAGGCGTGGGTGGAATTTGGGGCTAGGCAAAGTTTCGCTCAGAGGATGCAGGAGACGATAAAAGAGCGAGGGGAAGCCATACCCGGCGGGGAGGTCAAACTGACCACTCGAGACCTGCATGTTCACTATGGGGAGTTTTGTGCTCTGCGGAATATCAACATGGAGATCAGGGAGAGGTGTGTCACCGCCATCATCGGCCCCTCTCTTTCTGGAAAGAGCTCTCTCCTGCGCGCCTTCAATCGGCTTAATGATTTGATCCCCTCTGCTCGCACCAAGGGCTCCGTATTCTTGGATGACCTCGACATCTACCAGCCGGGGGTAGATGTGGTGGAACTCCGGCGTAGGGTGGGGATGGTCTTTCAGACGCCAAACCCCTTTCCCCTCTCCGTCTTCGAGAATGTGGCTTATGGCCCGCGAAGGAGAGGTCTGAACGACAAGGCTCGATTGGGAGAGATCGTGGAGCGAAGTCTGCATCGAGCGGCCCTCTGGGACGAGGTCAAGGATAAGTTGTATGAATCTGGTCTGGCTCTTTCGGGGGGGCAGCAACAGAGGCTCTGTATCGCCCGTACCTTGGCCATAGAGCCAGAGGTAATACTGATGGATGAGCCCTGTAGGGCGCTAGATCCGATCTCCACCCTGAAGATCGAGGAGTTGATGCGCCATCTAGTACGCGATTATACGATCATCATAGTGACCCATAACATGCAGCAGGCGGCCAGGGTATCGGATGTGACAGCGGTGTTGATGTTGGCTCCGGACAGAGCGGGTGAACTGGTGGAGTACGGGCTAACCGCGGATATCTTTACCAAGCCTAGGGACAAAAGGACGGAGGAGTATATAACTGGCCGTTTGGGGTAGCCTTAAGGGTGCTGGGGAGAGTCGAGTTTAACCAAATCGCCCGGAGATGTAATCTTCGGTTCGCTGGTCCTGGGGGCGGGTGAAGATATCCTCTGTCTTGCCGTATTCGATCAATTCGCCCAGGAGAAAGAAACCGGTCCAATCGGATACTCGGGCAGCCTGTTGCATATTGTGGGTGACGATGACGATGGTGTACTGGTCTGCTAGGTGGCGGATGAGTTCTTCGATCCTCAAAGTCGCGGTGGGGTCGAGGGCAGAGCAGGGTTCGTCCATCAGTATCACCTCTGGTTGCACCGCTAAGACACGAGCGATGCATAGTTTTTGCTGCTGTCCTTCAACCAGTTCCGTCCCCAGCCTGTGCAGGCCGTCTTTTACTTCATCCCAAAGGTCTGCTTGACGGAGGCTGCTCTCTACCAACTCGTCCAGGTGATCGTGCAGGCTCAAGACGCGAGGGCCGAAGGCCACATTATCGTAGATCGACAGGGGGAAAGGGTTAGGTATCTGAAAGACCATCCCTACTCGGCGGCGGAGCTCTACCACGTCAACCTCAGGCGCGTAGATATCTTTGCCGTCCAGAAGCACCTCTCCCTCGAGGTGGGTGTTAGGGAGGGTTTCGTTCATCCTGTTGAGGGTGCGGAGGAAGGTGGTCTTACCGCAACCGGAGGGGCCGATAAGGGCGGTTACCTTATGCTCGCCGATCTGGATAGATACATCCATCAAGGCTTGCGTTGGGCCGTAAAAGAAATTTAGATGGCGAGTTTCGATCTTGTACACAGACATTGTTCTGTCTAGCCTGGGCAATTTTATCACACCCTTGCTGACGAAGGCAACCCACGAAAGGCGAGGATCTGTGGCCTTAGCCATTAGGATCTTGCTTCTCCTCTTGTTTTTGGTTGGCTGTGGAGGTGGAAGGGAAGGGCGGGGGATTACCTTGGCGGGGTCGACCTCCGTCGAGCCTTTCGCTGGGCTTCTGGCTGAAAGGTATAGGGCTGAACACCCCCAAAGTCCGCCCATCAACGTCCAGGGCGGCGGTTCTAGCGCGGGGATCCAGGCCGCCCAGTCAGGCAGTGCCGAGATCGGCATGTCTTCCCGCTGGTTGAAAGAAGAGGAGCGAGGGCTGGAGACTATCTTGATCGCCTGGGATGCCATCGCCATCATAGTCCATCCCTCCAACCCTCTCTCTGACCTCACCTTAAATCAGGTTGGGGAGATTTTTGCTGGGCGGATAGAGAATTGGGCATCCTTAGGTGGAAGCGACCGGCCGATCACAGTGGTGACCAGGGAAGAGGGCTCAGGCACACGAGGGGCCTTTGAAGAGTTGGTGATGGGGGGCGAGAGGATCACCCCTGCCGCCTTGCGCCAGGATTCCAATGGCGCAGTGCGGGTGATCGTGGCCGGGGATCCAGGTGCTATAGGTTACATATCCCTGGGGATCGTCGATGAGCGGGTGAAACCCTTAAGCATCGAGGGGGTATCTCCCTCTCAGGAAACGGTTGCCAGTGAAGCCTATGGTCTGGTGCGCCCCTTCCTCTTCTTGGTGAGGGGGGAGCCCCAGGGGTTGGCCAAGGATTTCATAGACTACGTCTTGAGCCCTTCGGGACAAGAGATCCTGGAGGAGGAAGGGTTGGTGAGGGTCGAGTGAGGGCGCCATGGTCCGGGAGAGGATAATCCGCTATTTGTTGCTTCTAGTAGCCTTTTCGGCTTTGGGGTCGTTAGCTCTAATCACCCTCTTCATCTTCAAGGAAGGCCTTCCCTTGATAGTTAAGGTCGGCTTATGGCGCTTCATCTTCGGCAGCGACTGGTCGCCCTCCCGTGGTTCCTTCGGCATTCTATCCATGATCATAGGCTCTCTCTGGGTTACCACTGGTGCTCTCATCTTCGGAGTGCCGCTGGGGGTGACGGTAGCCATTTTCACCACTGAGTTTGCCCCCCCGGCCTTGACGGCAGCGGTCAGGCCACTTGTCCAGTTGCTGGCGGGGATTCCCTCGGTGATCTACGGCTTCGTCGGTTTGACCGTCTTGGTCCCTGGGATACAGCGTTATCTGGGAGGGCCTGGGCCCAGCGCCTTGGCGGGAGCGATGGTCCTGGCGATCATGATCCTTCCCACTATTGTTAGCATCTCGGAGGACTCCATCAGAGCGGTGCCTCGGGAATATAGGGATGGGGCCTTGGCTTTGGGGGCCACCCAGTGGCAGACCATTTGGCGAGTGGTCGTCCCTGCCGCCCGTTCGGGCATCATGACTAGCGTTATTTTGGGGATGGGACGCGCTATCGGAGAGACGATGGCGGTGATTATGGTGGTGGGGAACGCCTTGGCAATCCCGTTCTCCCCCCTGCAATCGGTGACCACCCTCACCTCTAATATCGGATTGGAGATGGCCTATGCCACCGGTGATCACCGCCGAGCCCTCTTCGCCACTGGGGTGGTGCTCTTTGTGATAATCATGGCTCTCAGCATGAGTGCGAGCGCAATGAGTCGGAGGTCGACTAGGAGGTAACCATGTCCGCCAAGACCAGCCAGCGCGTAGCCAAGACTCTATCCTGGGTAGCGGGCCTCTCCACTCTGCTCTTGCTTTTCTTTCTCCTCTTCTACGTCCTCTGGCGGGGGTTGCCGGTGCTCAACCTCCATTTCCTGCTCTCTAACCCAGAGAGCATGGGTCGTTCCGGGGGGATATTTCCCACCATAGTGGGGACCGCGGCTCTGACCCTAGTAGCCATCGTAATCGCCGTCCCGGCGGGGGTGGGTACGGCCATCTACCTCACGGAATATACTCAAGAGAGCACCCTTACCCGCCTCATTAGGTTCGGCACCGATTCTTTGGCCGGAGTGCCCTCCATAATCTTCGGGCTGTTCGGTTTTGTCTTCTTCGTTATCACCTTGAAGATGAGTTGGTCGATCCTGGCTGGGGGGCTGACTCTGGCTATGATGATCCTCCCCACTGTAGTGCGCACCTCGGAGGAGGCTATTCGCGCTGTGCCCCACGATCTAAGGCAAGCCAGTTTCGCCTTGGGCGCCACCCGGTGGCAGATGGTGACCACGGTGGTCCTGCCCGGTGCCTTGCCAGGCATCGTCACCGGTATCGTCTTGGGCATAGGCCGCTCCATCGGCGAGACGGCGGCGGTGATCCTTACCGCTGGCTCTTCCCTGGGCCTTCCCACTTCCCTCCTCTCACCGGTCCGCACCATGGCGGTGCACTTCTATATCCTCGCTCGAGAGGGCATTTCGGATCAGGCGGCGTGGGGCACCGGCGCCGTGCTTGTCGTTGCTGTATTGCTGGTCAATGTGGTGATCAACTGGCTGATAGGCAGAATGGTGGTCAGAAGATAGGCAGAGCATCCTGAAGATGAATAGCGCTCGCCATTCGGCCCAGGTTAAATACCCCCCAATATGCAGCCAGCGCTCTCTGTATCAGAGATGGTCTCTTTCTTTTTGTCCAATTCCAGGCGCTGGGGCTGAGATCCTGAAACCGATGTGGAGGGGGAAGCCGCTAGTTGAAGAGCACCCTTTCTACTCCTGAAAGGGGCTTTCTCTTTAGGGGTTGTTGGCCTTTGGGCTGTATGGTATACTGGAGTCAGTATGATTCGAGTCCTACATTTCGCGGATCTGCATCTAGGCGTGGAGAACTACGGCCGCTTGGATCCAAAAACGGGGTTGAGCACCCGCCTGGGGGATTTTCTGCGGGCCTTCGATACCCTTGTCGAATACGCCCTGAAAAACGATATCCATCTTGTCCTCTTCGCCGGCGACGCCTACAAAGGTCGAAAGCCGAGCCCTACCCTCCAGCGGGAGTTCGCCAAGCGGATTCGACGATTGACAGAGGCGAGGATCCCCGTCTTCCTCCTGGTGGGCAATCACGATATGCCCCGAGCCACGAGCAGGGCCACCTCGGTGGAGATCTTCGACACCTTAGCCATAAGGAACGTCTGGGTGAGGGGTGTGCCAGGCACAGAGGTCATCGAAACCAAAGGAGGGCCGGTTCAAGTGGTGGCCCTTCCTTGGGTGAATAGGGGTTGGCTCCTCTCTAAGGAGGAGTATGTAGGGAAGAGCCTCCTGGAGATAGATTCCCTCATCGCGGAGAAGTGGGAGAGGATCGTGGAGAACGAGGTCGAGCATCTCGACCAGAAGATCCCTGCTCTTCTTGTGGCCCACGGGACGGTTTTTGGAGCCGTCTATGGCTCGGAGAGGAGCGTGATTTTGGGGCAGGAGATCGTTATCCCCAGAAGCGCGGTCACCAATCCGGGCTTCGATTATGTAGCCCTGGGGCATATCCATAAGCATCAGGTGTTGAATGAGAACCCCCCGGTGGTCTATGCGGGAAGTATGGAGCGGGTGGATTTCGGCGAGGAGGGGGAAGAGAAGGGCTTTGTGGTGGTCGAGATGGAGAAGGGCCAAGCAAGATGGCAGTTTATCCCCCTGGAGGCTCGTCCCTTTGTCACCATCAACGTGGAGGCCAAAGGTGCGGACCCTATGTCCCAGATCCTAGGGGCCCTCTCTCACTTCGAGGTGAAGGAGGCGATAGTCCGCGTTCTTATCTCCACTACCACCGAGGCCGCTCCCCTGATCAAGGAGAAAGAGGTGCGAAAGAGTTTGGGGGAGGCCTTTCTTGTGGCCACCATCTCCAAAGATGTGGAGCGGGCTTCGCGCTTGAGGCTGGGCGGGCGGTGGGTGTCCCTACGGGATCGCGGGGGAGAGGAGATGCCTCCTCAAGAGATGCTGGAGAGGTACCTGGAGGCCAAGAGAGTGCCCCCAGAGCGGGCGAGGGTGCTTCTGGCCCACGCCAAAAAGATCATAGAGGATTTGGCCTGAAGGAAGGGTGAAGATGACGCTGCGAACGGAGATAGCCCAAGGAAGGATGATCGAGGGGGTCTGGCAAGAGAGGCCTCCCAACTTGGAAGTGGCGGCTCAGCCGTCGTTTGCCGCCTTGCGGCCTCGCAAGGGGAGTCTTCATATCCTAGTGGAAGTAGCGGGTCCCCCCAGGCGAGATGAGGTCAGTCGCCAACTGGTAAATATCATCAGGGACGAATATTTCCGGGTCCCGGGAGGGATCACCAACGGTCTCCGGCAAGGGGTACGAGCGGCCAATGAGTTCCTCTATCAACGGAATCAAGAACTGAGCGAGGGGATGCCCTATGTGGCGGGGATCTCCTGCGCGGTGCTGAGCGATGACCATCTCTATCTAGGCCAAGGAGGGCCGGCCTTCGCTTGCGTGGTTCGACAAGGGGAGATGAGGGCTTTCCCTCACCTGCCCTGGGCTGGGGAAGAGGTCTCCGAGGAAGAGCGGTTGCCTCTCTCCCCCTTGGGTGTCGAGGAGCGGTTAGTCGAGGTGGGGCTTTATCACCACCGCTTGGAGGCTGAGGACGTAGTGGTGCTCTCTTCGCCGACCCTGCCGGAACGGGTGGGCCGAAAAGAGTTCAGGGAGGCTCTGGCCCCCAGGGCCAAGGAAGTCCTGGCTAACCTAGCCGAACTGGTCGAGGGAGGGGACTTCTCGGCCATCGTTATCAAGGTCTCCGAGGAGATACCTCGCCCCTCTGAAGAGGCCGCTAGAGCCCCTGAGGTGGTGGCGGGGCTGGCTGAGGCCTGGAGGGGTTTCTTCTCGCGCCTGAAAGAGAGTGACCTCTTAGGGGATATCGGGGAGCGGTTACAAGGTAGCCTTTCGGCCCTGCCCCAGGCCTTGGGGACCTTGACCCGGCGGATGTTGCCGGAGGAGTATGCCAGGGAGCCCCGAGCCAAGCCCTCAGCGCGTCGGGCAAGGCGAGAGCGCCTCACCCGTAAACAGAGGAGAAACCTGTTTATCATCCTTGGCCTCCTTCTGGTGGTGGGGATGGGTGCCCTTTGGGGGGTTAGGCAGTGGAGAATCCGGGAGGCTCAAGAAGCCCTCTTCCAGGATATTTTGACCCAGGCCGAGGAACGGTTAAGGCAAGCCCTGGCCGCTACCGAGCCCTCTGCGGCCAGGGAGTTCCTTGCCGCGATCGAGAGTCTCTTGGAGGAGGCGAGGGAGATGAAACCCGAGCATCCCGACATCGAGGGGTTGGAGTCGAGGGTGTTGGAGAGGCAGGACGAACTGGACCATGTGACGAGGTTGGCCCTTCGTCAACCTCTGGAGTTCCCGGAGGCCAGGAGCGCACCCCTCAGGGTTGTGGCTCAGGACAACGATCTTTACATCCTCGATGGAGGGACAGACCGGCTCTGTAGATACCGTTGGTCGGAAGCCGCCCGCACCCTCCAGACGCCCCCAGAGGGAGCAATCCTCATAGATTCGAAAGAGCAAGGGGAACTCTTGGACATCGTCTGGCTGGAGCCAGGAGGAGGGAGAGAGAGGGGGACTCTCCTCATCCTGAAGAGCGACGGTCTTTTGGAGTACGACCCCTTGAAGGGCCTCTCTTCCCTCTCTGTGGTGGAGACCGCTAGTTGGCAGGAGCCACGACGGGCTGGGGGGTTCGAGGGGAACTTCTATCTCCTCGATGCGGGGGCTAAGCGTATCTTTAAATACTTGCCCACAGAGCGGGGTTATAACTCGGCTCCTCTTCACTACATAGTCGAGGCGGAGTTCGAGAGCGCAGTAGATATGGCTATAGATGGGGATATATACGTTCTCTTGGCCGAGGGAGTGATCATGAAATTCACCGCCGGGAAGCAGGAGCCCTTTGTAGTTGAGGGGCTGGAAGAGGAGTTCTCGAACCCTCTAGCCATCTTCACTAACCCGGGGACAGATAATATATACGTGGTAGAAAGTGGGCGTATAGTGGAACTCAGTAAAGAAGGGCGGTTCGTGCGGCAACTGCGTCCCTCCCGTGAAGAGGAGGAGGCTTTCCAGGAGTTGAGTACCGTTTTCGTCGATGAGGGAAAGGGGAGGCTATTCATCCTCAGCGGTAAGAGACTCTATCTCGCTGATCTGCCAATGGAGTAGACTTCTGAGGGGAGGGGCGAAGCCCCTCCCCTTTTTATTTGGTGCTTTCCCCATTTTACTGGTATAATTTTTAAGAGATTAGGATGGAGGTATAGGGTTGCGTCGGGCGATAGGAGGGGGGAGGAGTCTCGTCCCTTGGCTTTCTCTCTTGCGATGGGCTTTGCCAGTCCTTATCTTCCTGGCCGTACCGATGGAGCAGTTATTTCTTCGCCCCTTCACCGGCCAGCGGTGGCCCGAATGGAGTCTCTTCTTAAGCGTCTTCTTCTACGGCATGGTTGGGCCTTTGGCCATCTGGTGGATCCTCACCTGGCTTAGGGGAACCCTGGCCGAGCAGGAGAGATCCCGGGATAGGATCCAGGAGTGGGAGGAATATTTGGCCAGCATCACCAGCGCCTCGGCTGACGCCATCATCAGCCTGGATACCGAGGGCGTCATCCGCACCTGGAACAGAGGGGCGAAGTTGATCTTCGGCTACCATGCCCAGGAGATGGTAGGGGAACATTTCAGCCGATTAGTCCCCCAAGAACTCCTGAAGAGCGGCGAGTTGGGGTTAATAGGCCGGGAGATAGAAAAAAGAGGCTACATCAGAGATTACGAGACGGAGAGGATAGCCAAAGATGGCCGACGGGTGAAGGTGCAACTGACACAGACTCTTCTGCGGGATAAGGGGGGTAATGCCATAGGGAGTGCTCTCATCCTGAGGGACATCACTGATCGGAAGAGGGCCGAAGAGGAGATCCTTCAACTAACCAGGGAGTTAGAGGAAAAGGTAGAGCAGAGGACCAAGAGGTTGGCGCATGCCTATAAGGAACTGGAGGAGAGAAACAGGGAGTTGAGGCGGGTCAACGAGCAACTCCGGGATCTGGACAGACTAAAGTCGGAGTTCGTCTCCATGGTCTCCCACGAGTTGCGTTCCCCTCTCACCAATATTAGTGGCGCCGTGGAGTTGCTTCTGGATTCCGGTGCCGAGGTGGACGGGAAGAAGATGTTAGAGGTCATAGGCGAGGAGAGCGCCCGTCTGGCGAGGCTGGTTCAGGGGATATTGGATGTCTCACGGATAGAGGCTCGAAAGTTGGACTTGAAACGAGAGAGGGTTGACATCCTGTCTCTCTTGCAAAGGGTGGTAGTGAACCTTCAGGGCAGTACCTCTCTTCACCAGTTTGTCCTTCCGCGCGCCGATAGCCTGCCCAGGGTGTGGGGGGATGAGGATCGGATCGCTCAGATATTCTTTAACCTCCTGGATAACGCGGTGAAATACTCGCCTCAAGGAGGGGAGATAACCGTTACCGCGGAGGTAGGGGGGAAGGAGATGGTGATCTCCGTCACCGACCAAGGGCTGGGCATCTCGGACAAAGAAAAAGAGCGGATCTTCAGGAAGTTCCATCGGGTCAACGGCCGCGATTCCCGGGAGACCTATGGGCATGGCCTGGGTCTTTACATAACCAAAGGGTTGGTGGAGGCTCAAGGGGGTCGGATATGGGTGGAGAGCAGTGTGGGGAAGGGCTCCACCTTCAGTTTCACCCTCCCCTTGGCGGATGGAAAGGGCAAGAAGCCTCAGGGGTCGAGGTAAGGGATGGAGGATAGGGGGAAGATACTGGTAATCGATGACGACCGGACGCTCCTCGGACTCTTGCGACAATCTTTGGAGAAGGCTGGCTATCGGTTCATAGGGGTGACGAACGGGATCGATGGACTGCAGTCGGTCTATAAAGATCAGCCCGACTTGGTGATTCTAGACGTGATGATGCCCCGCATGGATGGTTGGGAGACCTGTCTCCGTATCAGGGAGGTCTCTCAGGTGCCCATCATAATGCTCACTGCCAAAGAGGAGGAGGCGGATAAGGTCAAAGGGTTCGAGTGTGGGGCCGATGACTATGTAACCAAGCCTTTCAGTTTCGCCGAACTGACGGCTCGCGTGGGGGCGGTGCTCCACCGTGCGCGGCGGGGGAAACCGGCTGAGGTGCCTCGCGTCTATATCTTCGATGAACTGGTGGTGGATGTGGATCACAAGGAGGTGTCGGTGCGAGGCCAGCCCGTGGATTTGACTCCCACGGAGTTCGAGTTGCTCGTCTGTCTGGCGGAAAATGCGGGCCGCACCGTCACCCATGAGCAGTTGCTGGCTAGGGTATGGGGCGACGAGTACGTCGATACCGGCTATGTGAAGCGGTACATCTGGTACCTGCGGCGTAAGATCGAAAGAGATCCCAGTAACCCAGAATATATAATCACCGGGCGGGGCTTCGGCTATCGCCTTGGTGACTGAGCCTGTGGCCCAACTCTGGAGAGGGGGGAGCCGTCCCCCTTTTTATCTTGACCCACTCCATCCCCCGCGCTATTCTTCTGCCATTATAGTGCTCTTAGAAAGGGTTCGACCATGACTAAGCCCCATCTGGTGCTTCTCCATGCACCTAGCGTCTATGATTTTCGAAAGGAGGCCATCCTATATGGCCCCATCAGCGATCTCGTGCCCTCTACCCCTATCTTCGAGATGTACCCCATCGGATTTACCACCTTGGCCGAATACCTAGAAAGGCATGGCTTCCGAACCCGCATCGTCAACCTGGCGGTGCGGATGCTCAGGGATAGGGACTTCGATGCCGAGGCGTTTATCGCTTCTTTGGACCCTTTGGCCTTCGGCATCGACCTCCACTGGTTACCTCACGCCCAGGGAGCCCTTGAGGTGGCCAAGATCGTCAAGCGTCACCACCCCCAGACCCCGGTGATCATGGGTGGCTTCTCGGCTTCCTATTATCACCAGGAACTGGTGACCAGGCAGGAGGTGGACTATGTGTTGCGGGGTGATTCGACGGAGGGGCCGCTTCTGCAACTGATGAAGGCCCTAGTCTCTAGGGGGCCTCTCGACAGTGTGGCTAACCTCACTTGGCGGGACGAAAGGGGAAGGCTGAAAGTCAACCCCTTCACTTATCTGCCTCCCGACTTGAGCGATGTGGCACTGGATTATAGCCACCTGGTGAAAGCCGTAGTTCGGGACCGCGACTTGGCCAGCAATATCCCTTTCTTCAACTGGCTAGAGTACCCTATCATGGCCAGCCTCAGTTGTCGGGGTTGTACCCAGGGCTGTGTCACCTGCGGGGGGTCAGCCTACGCCTCGCGCCACCTCTTCGGCCGGGAAAAGCCCGCCTATCGAACGCCGGAGATGTTGGCCCAGGATATCAAAGATATTAAACGCTTCAGCCGAGGTCCGGTCTTCCTGCTGGGGGATCTCCGCCAGGCGGGCATCGATTACGCACAGGAATTGTTATCCTCTCTTCGGGGTGTGGAGGGAGAAGCGATCGTAGAACTCTTCGCCCCAGCCTCGCAGGAATACTTGGAGGAGGTGGTCTCTTCCTTCCCCCGCCTCTGTTTGGAGTTCTCCTTGGAGTCCCACGATCCAAAGGTGAGACGAGCCTTCGGCAAGGGCTACTCCTCCTTACAGGATCCCGGGGGAAACGAGGAGGTGGAAGCGACCATACGACATGCCCTGGAAGCGGGCTGTCAAAGGCTAGATATCTTCTTCATGATAGGGTTGCCCCAGCAGACCCCTCAATCGGTGATGGAGACCATCGACTATTGTGGGGCTTTGTTGGAGCGGTTCGGCGGGGATGGTCGCTTGCACCCCTACATCTCCCCCTTAGCCCCTTTCCTCGATCCAGGAAGCCAGGCTTTCGAGCAGCCTCGAAAGTATGGCTATCGGCTTTTCTACCGGACCTTGGAGGAGCACCGTCGGGCTCTTCTATCCCCCAGTTGGAAGTGCATCCTCAACTACGAGACAAGGTGGATGAAAAGGGGCGAGATCGTGGAGACTACCTATGAAGCCCAACTGAGGCTCAGCCGGCTGAAGGCCGCCTATGGCCTGATCAGCGACGAGGAGCGCCTGGCCACCGAGGAGCGGATCTCGAAGGCAAAGGAACTGATAGGGCGGATCGATCGCCTCTTGGAGATCGAAGACGAGGTGCAGCGAAAGGGAGAATTGCAAGCCCTCAAACCCCAGATGGATGAGGTGAACTTCGCCACCCTGCACGAGGACAGGGAACTGGCTTTGCCTGTGGGGTGGGGTAGGTGGAACCCCTTCTGGGCGGTCTGGCTCTTGGCTCAGGAGTGGTGGGACAACCTCAAAGGCGGCAGGCGAGCCCCTTCTTAGAGCCATTTTCTTAGCGCCCTTGACACGACGGAGGAAAGGTGGTATTATATTACTGCAAATGATTTGCATTATCTACTATAATAGCAAAGGGTTCTAAGGAGATGATTCTAGCCAATTTGGCTCCTGGCCAGGTAGGGGTGGTCAAGCGATTGGCCGGCGGTTGGGGGATGGTCAGCCGCTTGGCTGCCTTTGGTTTTACCCCCGACGCCAAGGTGGAGATGGTCCAGAATTTCGGGCGCGGGCCGATCATTGTGATGGTGCGCGGTACCCGTATCGCCTTGGGTCGGGGCGAGGCGCAAAAGATCATCGTCAGCCCCATAGTGGAGGGTGGGGAGTGATGGCCGAGCATCTGATTACCGTTGCTCTGGCCGGGCAGCCCAACGTAGGTAAGAGCACCCTCTTCAACCTGTTGACCGGCCTCAACCAGCATGTGGGTAACTGGCCAGGGAAGACCATCGAGCGGAAGATGGGCACCTGTCACTTCAACGGCCACACCCTGGAGATAGTGGATCTCCCTGGTACCTACAGCCTGACCGCCAACTCCTTGGAGGAGCGGATAGCGCGGGACTACATAATCAAGGAGAAGCCTGATGTGGTGGTGGCCATCGTGAACGCCGCTAGCCTGGAGCGCAACTTATACCTGGTAGCGGAACTATTGCCTCTGCCGGTCCCGGTGATCGTGGCCCTCAATATGGTCGATGTGGCTGAATCTGAGGGGATGAAGGTGGAGCCTCATGTACTGGAGGCTGCCTTAGGGGTGCCGGTGGTGCCTATGGTGGCTACCAAAGGGCAGGGGGTAAGACCGCTCTTAGAGGAGATCGACAGGCTGGTTGAAGGGGAGGTTGATTACCTTCCCAATAGGCCCCAAATCAGAGAGGACCACCTCGAGGTGGTGGAGGAGATCGAGAGCCTGGTCAACCCCTACGTGCCGGAGCCCTATCCGCGAAGGTGGGTGGCCCTGAAACTCTTGGAAGGGGATGCCGAGATAACGGAGATGATACGGGAGCGGATGAAGGAGGATACCTGGCAAGAGGTTCACGCTATTCTGCATCAACACGAGGATGCGGTGGTAGCGGTGGCTAGCGGTCGGTATGATTGGATCGCGCGCATGATTCGCGCTGCCTTAATACGCCCCAAAGTCGGTCAGATAAGTCTAACCCATCGCTTAGACCGCTGGACTACGCACCCTTTCTGGGGCATCTTGATTCTCTTGGGCATTGTGGGCTTTATCTTCTGGCTAACCTATGCGGTGGGCGCACCTCTCCAGGGGTGGCTGGATACCGTTGTCGTAGGCGGTGCCGCTGACCTAGCCAATGCGGCCCTGAGCGGAGCCCCCGACTGGTTGACCAGCCTGGTGGTGGATGGGATCATCGGCGGGGTGGGCACAGTGCTCACCTTCCTGCCCATCCTGATAATATTCTTCGCCTCCTTTGGTTTTGTGGAGGATGTGGGCTATATGGCTCGGGCGGCCTATGTGATGGATCGCTTCATGCACCTGATGGGGCTGCATGGCAAGTCCTTCCTGCCCCTATTCTTGGGTTTCGGCTGCAATGTGCCCTCGGTTATGGGCGCTCGCATCGTCGAATCTCCTCGAGCCCGGCTCTTGACCATCCTTTTGGCCCCCCTGATGCCCTGCACCGCCCGTATGGCTGTCTTGGCTTTTCTCACTCCCATCTTCTTCGGTGCAGCGGCTCCATTGGTCTCCTGGGGGATGGTGGGATTGAGTTTGGTGGTTCTTGCTCTCTCAGGGATAGTCTTCAACAAGGTGCTCTTCCGCGGGGAACGGGTGGCTTTCATCATGGAGTTGCCCCTCTATCACATACCTGACTGGCGGACCATTGGCCTTTTGATATTGCAACGCAGTAGGGCTTTCTTGGCGCGAGCAGGCACCATTATCTTGGTCGTTTCGGTGATCATCTGGGCTCTCTCTGCCCTGCCCACCGGAGATATCGATACCAGTTTCCTGGCCACCATTGGCCACCTCCTGGAGCCCGTAGGGCGGCTGATGGGCCAAAGTTGGCGGATGATGGTGGCTCTGCTCACCAGCGTCGTCGCTAAGGAGAACGCCATCGCCACCTTAGGGGTGCTCTTCGGCGCTGGCGAGGAGGAGGCCCAACTGGCTACCATCCTGAGCCAAACCCTCACCCCGACGGCCGCCTTGGCCTTCCTGGTGGTACAGATGCTCTTTGTCCCCTGTGTGGCCACCGTGGCCACGGTCAAGCAGGAGACCAACTCTTGGAGGTGGACGGGCTTCAGCGTGGCCTACCTATTGGTCATCTCCTTTGTGGCTGGTATCCTGGTCTATCAGATAGCCGGTTTCGTGGGATAGCGAAGGGGGTAAGCCGTGCTAGATCAGGTGTTGCGCATCGTAGCCCAGGGAGGTACTCATACCAGATGGGAATTGGCCCAGCGGTTGGAGGTGAGCGAGGAGTTGTTGCAGCAGATGATCGATGAGTTGGTGCGCTTGGGGTATCTCAAGCCTGTCGTCGGTGATTGCCATGATCGCTGCGGCGGTTGCCCTTTTGCTGCTGAGTGCGCTATCGGCGGGGCGGGCCGCATCTGGACCTTGACGGAGAAGGGGGTAAGAGGGGTCGAGAGGCGACTGTGATTCGATATCTTGAGCAAGATGTGCCATCAGATGAGGCGATGATTTCTAGGATATCTCTTGCCCAGTGAGAGAGGAGGAGGTAGTCAAATAGCGGGGGATCTATGTGAAGAGGGCAAAGTAGAGGCTCTCTCTTTGTCTGTACCACCAAGTCTATATAGCATCACTTGTCATTCCTGCTTCAGCGCCCTTGAGTAGGTTGCCCCTTGACGGCAAGGGGCATTTTGGTGTATCATAGCACGGGTATCAGGCCCTTGAACCGGCCAAGAAACGGGTAGGTTGTGAACCTGTCACGACAAGGAGGTCGAAAGTAATGACAACTCGATGGGGAGAGTGTTACGCCCAGCGGACGGAGGGGATGCGTAGTTCCGTCATCAGGGAACTTCTGAAGTTCACGCAGCAGCCAGAGGTGATCTCTTTCGCTGGGGGGTTGCCAGCGCCGGAACTCTTTCCGCTGAAGGAGTTCGAGGAGGCGAGTTGCAAGATCCTGCAGGAGAAGGGGGCGCAGGCTTTGCAATACGGCACCACGGAGGGGTACCCACCTCTAAGAGAGTTCATCGTGGAGAAGATGGGCCGTTATGACATCAAGGCTAGCGTGGATAACGTGCTCATCACCCATGGGTCTCAACAGGCCTTGGATTTGATAGGCAAGGTCTTCCTCGACCCCGGCGATATCGTCCTGCTCGAAGCACCCAGTTATGTGGGGGGGATCCAGGCCTTTACCGCCTACCAACCCCGCTATATCACCGTGCCCATCGATGATGAGGGGATGAGGGTGGATTTGGTGGAGGAGGAGTTAAAGAAGGGTTACCCCAAGTTCATCTACGTCTTGCCCAACTTCCAAAACCCGGCTGGCGTGACCCTCTCCCAGGAGAGGCGAGAGAGGTTGGTAGTTTTGGCCAACGAGTGTGGTGTGCCCCTCATCGAAGATGACCCCTACGGGGAGTTGAGGTACGAAGGAGATCATATACCCCCTCTGGTGGTCCTCGACGAGAGGAATCTCTCTAAGACCTCTGGGGGTAAGGCCAACGCAGAGGGGTTCTTTGAGGGGAATGTCATCTACATGAGCACCTTCTCCAAGACCCTGGCTCCCGGCTTGCGCTTGGGTTGGGTGGTGGCTCCGGAGGGGGTGGTTGGCAGGCTGGTGCAGGCCAAGCAGGGGGCGGACCTTCATACCAGTACCTTGACCCAGATGCTAGCCTATGAGGTAGTGCGTACCGGCTTCCTAGATGGCCATGTGAGGGAGTTACGGAAGGTCTATAGAGAGCGCCGGGATGTGATGCTTAAGGCTATGGAGGAGCACTTCCCGGAAGGGGTGAGATGGACGCGGCCCCAGGGAGGGCTTTTCCTCTGGGTTACGGTGCCGGAGGAGATAGACACGGCGGAACTCCTGGAGGAGGCGGTGGAGGAGAAGGTGGCCTTCGTGCCCGGCTCCGCCTTCTTCGCCGATGGCCAGGGGCACAACACCATGCGGCTCAACTTCTCCAACGCCCAGCCGGAGATGATACAAGAGGGGATAAGAAGGCTGGGGAAGGTCATCGAGAAGCGGCTGGAGAAGGCGAAAGCGGTGGCCTGAACAGCGCGGCGTTGGCGATAATGTGGGGAGGGGGTAGCCTGTCCTGAACTTGGGGAAGGGCCCCCTCCCTCTCCTTTAGATGTAGCGTCAGCCTGTCTTGGCTGCAGTAGGGCAAGGGCTTTAGCCTGACGTTAGATAGCCCTATGATGCGTGTCGGGGAAAGTCGCCCTAAAGGGCGACGCTACGGAGGGGTATTTCTTACTTTGCATTCTAGTAAGAACTATGATATAATCTTACTTGAAGCACAAGTAAGGCAGATGCGATAGGTAGGAGGGAACTATGGCTGAGGCTATTATCACTTCCAAGGGGCAAGTAACTATCCCCAAGGAGATCAGGGAGCGCTTTGGGCTGAAGAAGGGGGATAGGGTGAGGTTCGAGGTGGAGGGGGAGAGGGTCATCCTCCATTTCGTCACCGGGAACATCCTGGATGCCGATCGGGTGCCGGTGGAAGGGCCCCTGGACGTGAGGGAGTTGCGTGAGGGGTTCCAGGAGGATATGGCCCGCCGAGTGGTCGAGAAGATGCGCCGATGAGTAAACCCACCCTGGTCGATGCCAATGTCTTTCTGCGCTATCTCCTGGTCGACGATGAGGAGAAGGCGGAACGATGCCGGCTCCTCTTTGAACGGACGGTGGCTGGGGAGGAGACTCTCTTCACTACTCCCTTGGTCATGGCGGAAGTGGTATGGGTTTTGGAGCGGTACCATTGGGAGAGGGGCAAGATCGCCCGGAACCTGGCTCTCCTTCTGAACACGCCCCATCTGCGATTTGAGCAGGGAAACATTTTGGAGGGTGCGGTCTCTCTCTACGCAGGGCAGGCCATTGATTTCATAGACGCCTACCACGCGGCGCTTCTGGAGGAGCGGGGCGAGAGGCGGCTCTACAGTTACGATGAGGATTTCGACAAGATAGCGGAGTTAGAGCGGATGGAGCCGTAGACGTGCGCGCGGCTCCGGGTTCAACGTCGCCCTAAAGGGCGACGCTACGGAGCGGGTTGTAGGGGAGGGGTTTACCCCCTCCCAATATTTGCGGGAGGCCACAAGGGCCTCCCCTACATCAAGAGCAAGATTTGTAGGTCGGGTTTCAATACCCGACCTAGGTAGGGCAGGCAAGAAACCTGCCCTACTCATCAGGAGAGCATCACCAGGTTCCAGAGGACGCCTATGCAGGCCACTATGTTGGTGGTCCTGAGAACCTGCCAGGCCTTGCCCCATCGCCGGGCGAGAAGCGCGGTGAGAACGATGGTGATGAGGACGAGGGCCATCTTCACCCCAAGGGCAGGAAGCAGGCCGAACTGGGCCATCAAGCGGCGGTAGATGGGGTTCAGTTCCCCGTTCCCACCCTGCAACCCTACGTGGGTGGTGATGAGGTCCAGCAGGTTGAAGGTCAGCCAGAGATAGACGATGTAGAACCTTGTCTTTCCCATAGGATGGTCAGATCGTTGCCTGCCACGTGCCAGGGCAGGCAGGACAGGCCCTTCGATGTCGGTTGGCGCGGGGTCGCCGGGTTGCGCCCAGCGAGGCCACATGCTATAATAAGCGTGCACAAGGGGTGCTACGCGCCCCGAGTGCGTGGTCTCGGCTGGCCGCCACCGGCCGGGGCCATTTTCTATTTGTAACCCACCAAAAAACCGACCACACTTCCGGCCGGTTTCACTATTGGCTCCCTGGGGGCCTTGCCCTTCGGATTCCTCAGGACTAAGTGACCACTCTACAACCCCCAGTTCATGGCCTCCGGGATCTTATTCGTTTTGGGAAAAGAAAAGCGCTAATCATCCGCTGCTGTAACAACGACGATCGCGCCTTTTACACCTCTCGGTTCCTCCTTTCCACCACCCTGTGCGGAGGAAGACTATATGTGCTCGATGCTAGTTTTGGGCCTTAGTACCTTGGTACTATCAACAATATATCACACAACAACATCTCTGTCAATAGCGCCGCCTTTACCAAACCTTAAAATTAGCCTTGCCCAGCGCCATTTGGTTAAGATTTGGTTCAGGTTTTCTCTCACCCCTTGACAAGCGAGGAATCTGTGGTATAATTAGAACAAATGTGCTAATAGGGTGATGGTCGGATGGTTGATGAGGGGTTTTTGGCTAGGGTGCGGGAGTTGGGGGTTCACGAGAGGGCGGTGCGTGCGCCTTCGCAGTTGAAGTCGGAGAGGACGCGGGTCTTCACCTCTTTGGAGAGGCTCTTGGCTTTCTTGGAAGGGTTGCCCGCCGAGGTGGAAGTAGAGGTGGCCCGCAAGAGAGATAGGTATGTCCTTTACATCAGACGGTAGGTTGGGAATTCAATAGCCCCTTTTTGGGGGGTATCTGCTCCCAGAGCGAATCCCGCGCGGGAGCCCGTAAGGGTTCTCGCGCTTTTCATTTTTGGTGGAGGGTAGTCTCTATGTCCAGGTTAGCGGTATCGGTTGTTTTGAGTTGGGCTTATGGGCTGGCTTTCGGGGTCCTTGCCGAGTGGGTGGTGAAGGGGAAACGGTTTGAGGAGGCCACAGATGGCCAAGGATAGGGAAAGTAAGAGGTGCGCCAAGCCCGGCTGCAAAGCCTGGGCGGTGAGGGGCGAGGAACTCTGCTACGCCCATCTGATGAAGCGGGGGCTCTACCGCCGTTTCTTCACCGACCAGGAGGTGCAGGCGATAGAGGAAGCGGCCTCCTCGGGAGAGTTGGCTCTGGACGATGTGATTGAGTTGCTCAGGGTGCTCATCGGGCGGGTGATAGAGGAAGAGGAGGATCCTCGCAAGGCTTTGCCTCTGGTGGAGAGAGGGATTCGCTCCTTGGTCTCGGCGCTCAGGGCCAGGAGGGCCCTCTCCGGCGAGGCGGCCGATGGGTTGGCCGCGGCCTTCGCCCAGGCTCTAGATGAACTAAGCACGGAGTTGGGGATAGAGTTGTGAGGTGCGAGATGTCTGTAGGTTTGGGAGAGGAGAGGCCCTCGCCTCTCACCATGGCCTGCCGTCCCTCGACCCTGTCGGGTTTGGGACAGGGCGTACCAGGGCAGGCGGGCGAGGACAGGCTGAGGGAGGCCATACGCCGCTACAGTCGCACTAAGCGGCAGAAGGGCCTCGCCATAGACCAGAAGCCGGGCTGCATCTACGGGATGCTCCTGGGGGACGATGTGAAGGATATGCAGAAGGACCTGGAGGAGATAAAGAAGACCCTGCGAGGGGTTTTCGTTTCCGTCTTTCTCATCCTGGTGGGGCTTGTCTT
>DMLA01000002.1:19921-23056 GCA_003453555.1 Chloroflexota bacterium
GATTGGCTGGGTTTCTTTTTAACGATGTCATCGAGCGGCAGGTACAGGCCGCGGTGAAGGTGGTCGATGATAGGTGGTGGAGGCAGGTCTCGGGGGTGGCGGGGCCTCAGGATAAGCCCTGGTATGAACTGGTCGATGACTTCGCCGACTCTTTGGAGGCCTGGCGGACGAACCCCTTAGCCTTTCGCATCGTGGGGCTCACCACCGACTATGTGGTGGGGAACGGGATAACCGTCTCCTCGGAGATAGGCTACCTCGACGACTTCATTCAGGCTTTCTGGCACCATGGGAAGAACCGGATGCCCCTCCGCCTCTATCGCTGGTGTGAGGAGTTGACCCGGGCGGGGGAACTCTTCATCGTGCTCCAGACCAACCCCGCCGATGGGATGAGTTACGTGCGCCAGATACCGGCGGCCAAGATAGACAAGATTGAGACCGACGAGAACGACCTGGAGAGGGAACTTCGGTATCACGAGGTGACAGCGAAGAGCGGGGGGCGGTGGTGGTCGGCGGAGGATATCGAGAGGCCGGAGGTGTTGCATTACGCCATCAACCGCCCGGTGGGAGCGGTGCGAGGGCAGGGCGACCTAGCGCCCCTCCTCCCTTGGCTGCGGAGGTACAAGGAGTGGCTGGAGGACCGGGTACGGGTGAACCGCTTCCGCAACGCCTTCCTCTGGAAGGTGACGGTGAAAGGGGCGGTAGGGGGAGACCTGGCGGGGAAGAGGAGTCAGTACGCTAAGGCCCCGGAGCCGGGGAGCATCATCGTCACCGATGAGAACGAGACCTGGGAGACCGTCCAGCCCCGGATAGAGGCCCACGAGGCCAGAGATGACGGGAAGGCCCTACGACTCATGGTGGCTGCTGGGGCGGGGATACCGCTCCACTTCCTAGCCGAGGGGGAGAGCGCCACCCGGGCCACGGCCGCAGAGATGGGGGGGCCTACCTGGCGCCACTACGAACAGCGGCAACTTTTCTTCTGCCATATGCTCTTGGATGTGGTGAGCCGCGTCATAGAGCGGGCTCAGCATCTGGGGAGAGTGCCTAGGCCCAGGGGAGGCGATTTGCGGCTCTCTTATCAGGTGCAGAGGGTGGCCGAGGAGGATAGCGAGGCCTTAGCCAGGGCGGTGGAGGGGGTGGTGAAAGCCTTGGTGGTTATGAAGGAGCAGGGCTGGATCACCGACCGGCTGGCCATGGAGATGATCTACAAGTTCGCGGGACAGAAGGTGGATATTAACGCCCTATTAGAGGAGGCGAAAGATGAGATACAGATGTCCGAGGAGTGGCTGCGGGAGGGAGTTCGGTAGCGCAAGAGCCTTGGCCATACATATGGCCAAGACACACGGGGAGCGGAGTTCGCAGTCCAAGAGGCCCGAGGGGGTGACTGGCCCACCGGAGTTGAAGCCAGCGCTCAAAGCCTTGGGGATCCAAGAAGTCCTCGCCTTCAAGATCTATGATGACCGGGTGGTGATCATCGAGGGGCCGGGGGGCAAAAAACGTATCTGGCAGAAGCCAAAGGAGGAGGTGGTGAGAAGTGGATAAATGTCGTTTGCAGTTAGCGGCAGCCCTGGAACCGACCGCGGGAGATGGCCGGGCCTATGAGGTGACCCTCATCCGAGCCGGGGAGACGCTGCACGGCTGGGTCTTCCCTCCCCAGGTGCTCAGGGGTTCTGTGCCCCTCTGGGAGGGGGTAACCAGCCTGGTGGATCATAGGCGGTATATGCAGCACCCCTCGGTGCGGGATGTGGTGGGGACCATCGGCAAGGTGCGGTTCGAAAATGGGGCCCTCTTGGGGGAGTACAGGGTTCTTGACTCCGCCGACTGGCTTACCCGGATGCTGGACCAGATCATCGCTGACCGGGAGGCGGGGCTCCCCGTGCCTCGAGTGGGGCTCTCGGCCGATATGTTGGTGAAGGCCCACCGCGAAGGTGAACGATATATCGCGGAGAGGATAGGCAAGGTCTTGAGCGTGGACGTGGTCTTCGACCCGGCAGCGGGGGGAGCCTTCGAGAGGGTGCTGAACAGCGTCTTGGCAACAGGTGAAAAAGGAGGAGGTCATCAAATGAGTAACAAGATGGCGGCAACCGAGGGGAAAGTGGAACTCTCTCCCCACGAGGAGGCCCGAGTCCGAGGGGAGGAGATGGAACGAGCACAATGTGCCCATCTCTTGCGGGCTAGCCTCAACGCCTCGGACCTCCCGGTTGCTATGAAGGAGGAGATCAGAGGCCGATACGAAGGGCGGATCTTCACCGTGGAGGAGTTGAACGAGGTTATCAAAGGTCAGGAGAACCTCCTGGCTAAGTTAGTGGAGGATGAAGTGATTAAGGGACTTGGAGAACCGATGCATCCGGTGGTGGGAGGGGTGTGGGACAGTTTGGATCGGATCCAGTTGGCGGCCGACCGGCTGTTCGGAGTGCCCATCCCAGAGGCGCATAGCGATATCCCCAGGCTTTCGGGTATCCGGGAACTCTATCTCCTGCTCAGCGGGGATTGGGATTTCTATGGCCGCTTCTTCCCCGATAGGGTGCAGTTGGCTAACGTCACCACCAGCACCATGACTTCGGTGGTAAAGAACGCGCTTAACAAGGCGCTGCTTGGGGCTTACAACGCTAGGCCCAAGTGGTGGGCGCCTATCGCCTATGAGGAGGAGTTCCCCACCATCAACGATGTCACCTGGATCAAGACGGGGGGCATCGGGGATCTGCCCACGGTGAACGAGGGGGCAGCCTACACGGAACTCTCCTGGAGCGACAACGAGGAGACCTCTTCTTTTGTCAAGAAGGGAGGCTATCTTGGCATCACCCTAGAGGTGATAGACCGGGACGATGTGGGGGCCGTCCGGAGGATCCCGCGGGAGTTGGGACAGGCTGCCTGGCGGACGCTCTCTCAGTTAGTGAGCAACCTCTTCACCGACAACTCGGGGACGGGCCCAGTGCTCTCGGACGGGTACAACCTCTTCGATGCCACCAACCATGGCAACCTGCGCACGGCGGCGCTCTCGGCTTCGGAGTGGGACGCCGTCATCCAGGCGGTCTACAAGCAGACCGAGCCCACCAGCAACAAGCGGCTGGGGGTCAGGCCCCGCTACCTCTTGGTGCCCATCGAGTTGGAGAAGACCGCCTTGCAGATCATGCTCTC
>DMLA01000178.1 GCA_003453555.1 Chloroflexota bacterium
TGCAACAACCTGTAGGTAGTAGTAGCGTAGGTAGTAGCCATGTAGCCCTCATCATGAGGGCTACATGGCCTGGTATCATCGATCATTATCTCTTATCACGACTAGTTTGGAGCAGGGGTTGAGAAGATGCTGAAGTTCATTGTTAATCGGTGTTTGTGGGCTATCCCGGTGCTCATCATGGTCACGTTGGTGACCTTCACCTGTATGCAACTAGTGCCCGGGGGGCCTTTCACCGCCGGGGCTTCGGGGAGACCTATACCTCCGGATATCCGAGCCAACATGGAGGCCAAGTACGGCTTGGACCAGCCGGCCTGGAAGCAGTATTTAAGATATATGGAGAGGCTGCTCCTCCATTTCGATTTCGGCCCCTCCTACCGTAAGCCGGGGAGGACCATCAATCAGATCATGTTCGGCAGGGATTTCTGGAAGGACCCCATCCATGCGCCGGTGATGGTATCGGCCCAGGTGGGGATTGTCTCTTTGGCTATCGCCATAGGCATAGGGATACCTTTGGGGATCGTCTCTGCCCTGAAGCAGAACACCATGATAGATTACGTAGCCATGTTCTTCTCCATGCTGGGGGTCTCCATCCCCAACTTCGTCTTAGGGGCCATGCTCATCGTGTTCTTCTGCCTGACTTTACATTGGTTCCCAGCCTATGGGTGGGGGGAGTCGCCGTTGCAGGTGATTATGCCGGCCATCACCCTGGGGACGGGAGGGACGGCTTTCATCGCCCGTCTCACTCGGGCCAGTATGTTGGAGACGATCCGTCAGGATTATATCCGCACCGCTCGGGCCAAAGGCTTGAGGGAGCGGGCGGTGATAATGGGCCACGCCCTAAAGAACTCTCTCATCCCCGTGACCACTATCCTGGGGCCCCTCACCGCGGCCTGGCTGACCGGCTCTTTCTTGGTGGAATGGGTCTTTTCCATCCCGGGGATAGGGAAGTTCTTCGTCACCAGCATCGGCGATAGGGATTACCTCCTCATCATGGGGGTCATCATGGTTTACGCTGTGGCCTTGATCTTCTTCAACCTGGTGGTGGACATCAGTTACGCTTTCTTAGATCCGCGTATTCGATACGATTAGGAAGGTGGGGAGATGACGGTACTAGAGAGAGGTCGAAGGGTCGGAGGGCCACCACCGGCCGTACCGGTGGAGATGGAGTTGGCTCGCCCCTCGGTGAGCCTCTGGCGGGATGCTTGGCACCGGTTGCTGAGAAACAGGATGGCGGTGGTGGGGGGGGTGCTCATCCTCCTGGTCGCTTTTGGGGCTATCTTTGCCCCTTGGGTGGCTCCTTACAGTTACAAGGAGACCGATTACGCCAATAACCGTATAGGTCCCCACTGGCCGGACCATATCATGGGCACCGATAAGTTGGGACGGGATGTTTTCAGCCGCGTCATCTGGGGCGGACGGGTCTCCCTTACGGTGGGCTTCGTGGGCTCCTTGACCGCCCTGGTCATCGGGTTATCTTTTGGCTCGGTCTCCGGTTATCTGGGAGGCCGCATCGATAACTACATGATGCGGTTTGTGGATGTGATGTACGCCTTTCCCACCCTCCTCTTCGTCATCCTCATCATGGTGGTCCTGGGGCCTGGACTGGTCAATATCTTCATCGGCATAGGGGCCGTGGGCTGGATGGGGATGGCCCGTTTGGTGCGGGGGCAGTTTCTTTCCCTCAAGCAGAAGGATTACGTTGAGGCGGCACGGATGATCGGGGTTCGGCCGCTGGGGATCATCACCCGACATCTTCTGCCTAATAGTCTGGGCCCTGTTGTTGTGGCTCTCACTCTGGGCATACCGGGTTTGATCCTAACTGAAGCGGTTTTGAGTTTTATCGGTCTAGGGGTACCCCCTCCCTTCCCCAGTTGGGGACAGATGGTCAACGAAGGGTGGAGGGGGTTGCGGGCTGTCCCTCATCTCACCATCTTCCCCGGTCTGGCCATCACCATTACTATGCTGGCTTTCAACTTCTTGGGTGATGGTCTGCGCGATGCCTTAGATCCGATGATGAGGGGGACTATGTAGTCGGACTGGGCGATGCGGTTGGGGACCTTTTGATTTGATGGTTTGGAAATGAGAGGCGGGCGAGGGGGGCCGCCTCTCATTTTTGGAGGGAGGTATGGGTAAGAGGGGAAGGTTTCTGGCTTTGTTGCTCCTCCTAGGGGTCGTTTTAGGGGGGTGTGCCGGGCCTCGGACCACGCCTCGAGCCTCTCCCGATTGGAGCAAGGGGCAGCCGGTAGGGATGAGTGCCCTTAACCAGCCGGTAGCCATCCAGGCTGGCGAGGGCGTGGTCTATTTGACCTGGGTGGATGGGGAGCATAGGCTCCACTGGGCCCAGTTGGATGAGAAAGGGCGGGTCGTAGCGGATAAGAGCCTCGATTTGCCCACTCGATCCTCTCAGAGGCCGAGGCTCCTTTTAGACCCCCAGGGGAGGCTCCACCTCTTTTGGATCGCCAGTAAGGAAGAAGGTCAGGGCCTCTACTACGTACAGTTAAGCGCCTCAGGCGAGATCATCTCTGACCCTCTTCTCCTCTCCTTGCCGGGGATGGAGGTGGGTTATGTGGCTTCAGGTTTTAGCGCCCAAGGCCAGATCGAACTCTTTTGGTCTCAAGCCGCTTATGGGCGACCCGGCGTATATAACCTGACTATCGATCCTGAGAGTTTGGTGACTTCGCCCAATAGCCTCATCGCCTCTCGAGGGATAGCCCCCACTTTGCAAGTGGACCAGGAGGGAACTTTCCACCTCTCTTGGCTTGAGCGGCCCGTCTATGACACCCGCCAGATATATTATGCCACCTTCGATCCAGAGAGGAGGGTCTTGGGAGAGGTTATAGGGATCGCTGAGGTAGTCCTCCGCGGGGGACAGATCATGGTCGGCCCAGTTCTGGGACTCGATCTCAAGAATGGCTATATCTTTTGGTCTATAGAACAGAGGGGACGGGCGGTGAGCGGCGATACCTTCTACGCCACTTTTCCCCTAGGAAGGCCCGTGGAAAGTGTGGTGATGGGGTTGCGGGTACCCCCCACAGAGAGGCCACGATACGATCCCTATGCAGGGGAGTACGATTATCATCTCTTGGCCTCCCAGGAAGGGGCTGTCTCCACTTTTTTGAGCCGGCCCTGGGTGGTAGATGGTCAGAGGTCGGAGTTGCCGGTGGTCGTTAGCATAAACATCTCCACCAGGCTGGGTGAACATCTCCAGATCGCTATGCTCGTCCTCTCCCAGGGCCAGTTGAAAGGGTACCAGGTCGTCACCGCCACAAAGATGGCTTCCTTGACCCCCCATATCGTCGCCGACCCGAGGCTGGGTCTCCATCTGGCTTGGATCGATACCGCAGGTTTTGAAGAATACCAGGTTTTGTACGCTAGCACCTCGCCGCAGGTGAAGGAGGTGCTGAACAGGATCACCCTGGCCGATGTAGTAGACAAAGGTGGCGATCTGATAACGGCTCTCTTTTTAGTCGTCGGTTTTGCCCCGGTGCTCATAGCCTGGATTGTTCTTCCCTTGGCTTTGCTTTTGATTTTCTACTTCTTGACGGGACAGGGCGAGTTGACGACCTTGGGAGCCTGGGTGGCCCTGGGCGTGGCTATGCTTGTGCAACTCTTGGCTATGATCTTTATCAGCCCCGGTGGACGAGATCTCCTTCCCCTCTTGGCTATATCTATGCCCCAGGTAGCGCCGCTCTTCACCAGCCGGCTCTTTCCTATACTTTTGGCGATCCTGGGCTTAGGGGCGATGGCTTTTTACCTCAGGCGGACCAGAAGTCGGTCGCTTTTTGGCGCTTTCTTCGTCTTCGCTTTCACCGCTGGCATACTTCGTCTCTTTCTCTTCGCTCTCATCCGTATGGGATACATCTAGCATCGACGGAGGCCGCTCTCCTTGTTCTCATATCGGGGGTCGCTTGCCCCCGCAGGGCATTTGTGCGCGTGAGGAGGGATGATGGCTGTAGGAGGAAAGATCGATGTGGGACGCGTTCTTACAGTGGAGCCCTCGCGGGGCAGGATGGAGATCCGTCACCTTGGCCTTTTCATCAGGGGACTCACCGCGGAGGCGAAATACCGCGTGCAGGGAAAAGAGAAAACTCTCGGCCTCCGGGGGGATGTGGCCTATGGGGTAGGGGAGGATAGGGTTAGTCTCAGCGCCAAGAACGAGGATCTGAAACTCACCTGGCAGGCCTCGGTAAAGAAGGGCGTCCGTTTGCAATTGCGCCTCCTCAATGTGGGTCAACGACCCCTGGAAGTGTTTGAACTTTCCCCTTTTCTTCTCTCCAGCGACCAAGGGAGGTTGAATCTAGGTTCCCCCAAGGGTTGGTCTTTCTACCAGAACGGTTGGCAGTCCTGGTCGCCCAGTTTCGCCCGTCATCTGGATAACGGTCACTATGTAACTCCCGGGACGGAGGAGTATCGCCTTCAGCATGAGCCTTACCCTTTACCCCTGGCCCCCAAGACCCTAGTGAGCCATGGGATGACCGTCCTCCACAACCGCACCTCCAGATTTTCGCTTCTCCTGGGCTTCACCAGCGCCAGGGAGCAGATGGCCGAGATACGACTGGAGGTGGAGGGTCTCCGCTTTCGGCGTCTGGCTGCCACCGCCTATGCCGATGGGGTGCGCCTCCATCCCGGGGAGCAGATTTCCTCGGAGGAACTTCTGGTAAGGGGGGGGCGTGACCCCATCTCTCTTCTGGAAGGGTATGCTCAGGCTTTGGGGGAGAATATGGGGGCCCGAAAGGCGAAGGAGATACCTACCGGTTGGTGTTCTTGGTACTATTTCTACGGCGAGAACGGTGCCCGTGAGACCCTTTCTAACGCCAAGGGGGCGGGCGATCTGCCTCTTGACTATTTCCTCATCGACGATGGACACCAAGAAGAGATAGGGGATTGGCTAATTACCGATGGGGGGAAGTTCCCTCAGGGGATGAAGCGGCTAAGGGGGGAGATAAGAGCCTCTGCTCGGAGGGCTGGTTTGTGGATAGCCCCTTTTGCTATGAGTTCCCGGTCTCGCCTCTACAAAGAGCACCCCGATTGGGTGCTCCGGGATGAGGGGGGTGGGCCGGTCGTCGCCTGGCACCACAGGGCGGTCCCCATATACGCCTTGGATCTCACCCATCCAGAGGTAAAGACGTGGCTGAAAGAGTTGTTTCGCATCTTGAGCGATGATTGGGGTTACGATCTCTTCAAGGTCGACTTCCTTTACGCAGGGGCCCTGGAGGGCCGCCGGTACGATCCCCAGGCCACTCGGGCCCAGGCTTTCCGCCAGGGGCTAGAGATCATCCGGGAGGCGGTGGGCGATAAGTTCCTTTTGGGGTGTGGCGCTCCCTGGGGGCCGGCGGTGGGTTTGGTGGATGGGATGCGTATAGGGCCTGATGTGGCGGCTCATTGGCGGCCCTTGTGGGGAGACCTATCTTCTCCCTCTGTCCGTAACGCCCTCCGCAACGTCATGGCTCGTTATTTTATGCATGGCTGGCTCTGGACGAACGACCCCGATTGTGTCTTAGTGCGCCCTCGAGGGGAGGAATCGAACCTGAAGTTGAACGAGATGCGGACCCTGGTTTCAATAGTGGGTTTGGCAGGGGGGAGTGTTTTTTCAGGCGACGATCTACCATCTCTCGACAGAGGGAGGCGCAAATATTTGAAGCGGATCCTCCCTCCCTATGGACGGGCGGCCAAGCCTTGCGATCTCTTCCAGAAAGAGTTGCCCTCTGTCTTCGCCCTTCCCATAGAGGCCGAGTATGGCCGGTGGATGGTGGCTGCCTTCATCAACTGGGCCGATNNTGGATGGGATGCGTATAGGGCCTGATGTGGCGGCTCATTGGCGGCCCTTGTGGGGAGACCTATCTTCTCCCTCTGTCCGTAACGTCCTCCGCAACGTCATGGCTCGTTATTTTATGCATGGCTGGCTCT
>DMLA01000094.1:0-1261 GCA_003453555.1 Chloroflexota bacterium
TTGGCCCTCTTCACCTCCAAGGCCCATCTCTTGGAAGCCCATAAAGCCTTGGCCCGGCCGTTGGAGGAGAGAGGGATCCAGGTCTATGGCCAAGGGATCGACGGTTCCCGACACCATATCTTGGAGAACTTTCGGCATCAACCTCAAAGCGTCCTCCTGGGAACGCGGAGTTTTTGGGAGGGGATAGATGTGATGGGCGAGGCTTTGAGTTGTCTAGTAATCGCCCGGCTTCCCTTCCCCGTTCCCGACGACCCCATCATCGCTGCCCGGAGCGAGATGTACGAAGAGCCCTTCGGCCAGTACGCCGTCCCCCAGACGGTGCTCCGCTTCCGGCAGGGGTTTGGCCGCCTTATCCGCTCCAAGACCGACCGGGGGATAGTGGTAGTGCTGGACAAAAGGGTCCTCACCAAATATTATGGAAGTGTCTTCATCGATTCCCTGCCCCAATGCACCATCCAGCAAGGCTCGGTACAAGAGTTGCCCAGAATAGCAGCGGAATGGATTGAAAGAGGCATGAAGGTTCAGGAAGGAGCATGATATGATCTCGGCCAGTGATCTGAGGAAAGGGGTGACCTTCATCTTGGATGGCGAACTCTATCGAGTGGTGGATTACCAGCACTCTTACCTGGGACGGGGGAGCGCCAGGGTGAGGGTCACTATGAAGAACCTACAAACCGGGGCCACCCTCGAGCGGGTCTTCGGCGCCGATGAGAGGATCGAGGAGGTGCGCCTGGAACTGCGGGAGGTGCAATACCTCTACACCGATGGCTATCTCTACTACTTCATGGACACGGAGACCTATGAGCAGCCGGCGCTTAGCGCCGAGGCCTTGGGAGAGAAGGTCTATTACCTCAAAGAAGGGCTGACTCTCCATATCTCCATGCACGAGGGGCGGCCGGTGGAAGTGGAACTTCCCGTCACCGCAGATCTGGAGGTCACACAGACCGAGCCCGGAATCAAGGGGGATACCGCTACCGGGGCCACCAAGAAAGCCACTCTGGAGACGGGGCTAGTGGTACAGGTGCCCCTCTTTGTAGAAGAAGGCGATATCGTGCGGGTGGATACCCGCACCGGAGAATATCTAACCCGCGTAAAGGGGTAAGGATGGACTATTTCAACCAGGTCACTGAAGAGTGGGGTGACCGATGAATAGCAGTTGTTACTCTGTTTGTAAAGGCAGCCTTGGTCTTGGCCCTTAAGGTTCTTGCTCCTCTTCCACTTTTGCTGGTGGCAACTCGAGAGCGGTAGGCTCGCTGGCGCT
>DMLA01000094.1:1674-5737 GCA_003453555.1 Chloroflexota bacterium
TCTTTGAACCGCCCGAAATCGCCTTGCAGGCGAGCCAGGTACCGCATTATCTCTTGGGCCCGCTTTTCGATCTGCAAGCCGCTGAGGCCCAAGGCGATAGCCTGTAAGTATGCGTAAAAACTGTTGGGGGAGACGGGGATGACCCGTTTCTCCAATGCGTAGTTGAGGAGGCTCTTCTCCTCGCCCAGCGCCTCGTCTCGGATGATGGTTTCATAGTAGACGTTCTCGGCGGGGATGTACATGAGGGCGAAGTTGAAGGTGCCCTCATCGGGGAGGATATATTTGCGAGCGATGTCGTCGATGTGACCCTTCACCGAGCGAACGAACTCCCGCCGGTGGCGCTTCCGTTCTTCCTCATCTTCCACCACCATCATGCGCTGGAAAGACTCCAGCGGGAACTTGGAGTCCACCGGCACCATCCCCGCCTTGAGGATGATCACCGCATCGACTCGCTCTCCACTGCGGAAGGTATGCTGGAGTTTGTATTGCTCCGGGCTGAGAATTTGGGAGAGGAGGTCACCCAAGAATAGTTCCCCGATGCCGCCGCGCAGTTTGGGAGCCCGCAGAAGGTCGCTAAGGCCGGAGATCTCCTTGCCCACTTCTTCCATATAGTGGCTAGTGCGGGCCAACTCCCCTAGATTCTGCTGGATCTGACCAAAGGACTGGGTGGTGGCCTCCTGGATGCGACGGTCCGAGTCTAAGAGCCGCTCGGTCAGGCTATTGATGCGGGAGTTGGTCTGAAGCCATACCACGATCAGAACCAAGACAATTAGGCCCAAAAAACCTAAAATCACCAGTTCCATCTCCGCCTCCTCTCAGTTCCTCAATTGGACGATTCCATTATAGCACAAACGAGCGGACGAGGCTTTCTCACCCGCTCGTCCGTTGCTCGACTCTTACGATTCCTATGCTAGAGGCGTGGCTTCCGCGATGAGATGAGGAAAAGCAAACCTGCCACCAGGGGCGGCAAGGCCATGGTGGACCAGACGAGGGCTGCCAGCGGTCGGTGGCCTCCGCGGAAGATAAGGGCCCACAGGAGGAAAGCGGTGACCAATAGGGCTACCCCCACCAGAAGGCTCCCGCCAATCTTTTCCCATCTCCAGGCCACCAGGGTGGCGATGAGAATGAGCAACCCCGGGGTGGAGTGGGCCAGGAGACCCGGCGCCGGGGGCTGCGAGTCACCAGGTAGAAGCCCAGCCACAGCGAGATGGCAAGGGCTAGAAAGTTGACGGCTGTAGTAGCGGTAGCCAGATGGGCCATTGCCTTCGCCTTATGGAAATTGACCCGCTGCCCAGGTAGGTGCACTGCTAGGCTGTACTAGGCAGACTTTGCCCTCCTAGCTCAAACTACGTAACTGGCTTAATCTCGCCAGTATCATAGTAGTATAGACCCATCTCGCTTTCGCCCGGTATCTCGACGAGAGCATCAATAGGAACTGTCCGCTCAAGGTTTGAATCATCGAGCCCAATCTCGCCTTCTGACTTGACTCGATAGCGTAAAGCATTGTCAGCCGGGCTGAAGAACACGCCCTCAATAAGCAGCTCCTCATTGCCTCCTCGTATGTAAAGCCCCTTGCTTCCAGGCATAATGACACGCTCGAATTCCCCGGGGGGAGGCGGGAGCTCTATCTCTGCAAAGAAGATGTCTTCCATCGTTTCCAACAACGAGAGCTTCATTGCGTCAATAGCCTCCAAGGTCTCGCAGTTGAGTTCCACAGTCTCGTCGTGTTCAGCCAGGTCAACCAACCGGTCAAATGTCTTTTGAAGAACATCTCCCTGCAAAATGCGACCAGACAGTCTGAGACTACCGTAGGTTTGATCGTAGATGCACACGAACCTATCACCTTCGTTTACTGGGCCTCGTTGGACGCGGTATTTATCAGCGGCGAAGTTGACATCTCTCCTTTCGAAAGGAATGAGAATCAGGAACGCCTCGTATAGCAGACTGGCGATTGTTCGGACGTCCACTCGTTCTCGATTTAGGACTGGATGGCTTAGTACCACTCCGGTTGTAAAGTAGTTTCTTGTGAACCGCGGCTTGGTATAGCGAACATTTGTCAGGGCCATGTCAATGGGATAGACATAGTTTTGTTCCTTCGATCCACGTCGTTCCTTAAAACCGAGCAGTGACTCACGAATTTGCAGGTTGCATTCGATCACTGCAAGTTCACCATGCCTTACGGCACGATGGACGTTGCCAGTTGTAAGGTTCGGAAATACCTGCGTCGGCAATCGAACAGGCCTAGTGGTATATCTTTTCTCTCTCCTCACAAGAATATTCTTAGAGTGAAGACTCGTGAGGTAAACGCGATAGGGTATTGTGGTGTAATAATACACGGCGCCGGGATAAGCCTCCCGCATCACTTGGCTGAATGATAGTGAACCCTTAGGTTCTAGTAGAGGGCCTTGCTTCCACTGTACTCGGAATTGACTTTCAACATCACGGAGAGGGAATGTATGGTTGGGGTCTTCGCCCGCTTCCATTTTCATGCTTTGCAAGTCCGGTCCAATTTCGCCGCGGCGTTCCCGATTGCAAAGTTCAATGAAGCCATTTGGCCAAGCCACCGTGCTAGAGAATTCTGACCGCTCCTGAATTCCTATGGCAGCACAGGCTTGATCATGTTCACCCCCTTGCCTAGCCAAGCAGAGTGCGTTTATGTATTGGATGCGGGGATTCTCCAAATATAAAGCGCAGTCCGCCATGGGGCGGTTTAGAAATTCCTCGGGTTTTCTGAAAACGAGCTCATCATAGACATGTCCCGTATTGATTACAACAACTTTGCCCTCTGTGCGCCGGCCTATCCGACCTATGCGCTGATGGAGGCTTGTTGCAGAGCGAGGAACCCCTATTAAGACTCCGAGCGTTAGATGAGGTATATCAATACCGAGCTCCAAAGCGCTCGTACTCACCACACCCCGTAGAGATCCCCGAGTGAGTCTCTCCTGAATTGCGTCCCGGTCTTGTGCTTCATAGCCGGCCCTAAAGGGAAGGACATCTAGTCGCTGAAGGTGGTCAAATTCAGCGGCTTCCTGTGCACGCTCCTTTTCGGATTCACCGCCCTTCCCGCGCCAACGGTCAATGATGGCAGTGATGTGCTCTGTTTGTTTTCGACTATCCACAAAAGCAAGGAAGTTGTGAGACGTTCTGCTAGCCACGTTGTAGAGAAGTTCAGACACCTCTGAAAGAAAAGCGGAGGATCTCGGAGGCACCACAAGTTCTATTTCTACCCTGTGCTTAGGCGAGGTGTCAAATTCCTCCCCGACTAGAGAAAATTCAACGCCAAATAGCTCATGTAAGTGAGAGATGGGCTTGGAGATGGTCGCCGATGCACATATATACTGTGGTCGTGCTCCAAGCAGATTCATGATATGCTGCATCCTGCGGAATAGAAACGCTGAATTCGATCCGAAGACACCAGAGTAAGTATGTATCTCGTCTACAATGATAAGGGAAAGGTTCTGCAGGAACTTCTGAACCGATCTATTGCTAACGCTTGGCAGTAACCAGGCATGGACAATGTCAGGAGTAGCAATAAGCACGTTCGACTGTCGCACAATCTCGGCTCTCAAGGCCATTGGGACTTGCCCGTCAATGCGCCCAACTCTGTCACCCAGACCAATCAACCCAAGCGCCTCTTTCCAGCGTTCTTGCTGCTCCCGTCCGAGGGCCTTTAGAGGATACATAGCCACGATTCTGCACTCTGGATTCCTGTTCAGTAGTTCCAAGCCCGCCACATAGAAAGGCACGCTCTTACCGGAAGCGGCTGATGTTGTCATGCATACATTGTTGCCCGCAACAAAGTGTCGGATAGCCTCCTTCTGATGCCTGTAAAGCCCCTTCGAAAACCGGCTCTGCAAATAATCTCTTGTGGCTGAGGACAGTGGTAAGTCGTCAGTCTGAAACACCTCTGCCTCTCGGGGCGGTATTGAGGTAGTATAGGTAACGCTCCACCCTCGCTCACTGAAGTAGTCTTCAATGTCCATCACAACCTCCACTAAGCCATTAGTGGCCCTGATGTGGGCTCAATGGAGCCGAGGGGATTCGAATGGTACATCCTGAGCGC
>DMLA01000095.1 GCA_003453555.1 Chloroflexota bacterium
TCACCGGGTCATAGCCGAAGAGGGCCAGATGAGCCGGGCCGCTTCCAGGCGTTATCCCCGGCGCTACCGGATCCAAAAGGCCACAGATGGAACGAGCGGCTAGGTCATCCAAATTGGGAGTCCGGGCCACCTGGAGTTCGGTGCCCCCCTTCCCCTCCATGGCCAAGCCACCCAACCCGTCGATGATGAGAAAGACGACCTTGCTTTCGTTAGTCACTACCACGCTGTCGGGAAATATCACCTCCATCTCTCTTCCTCTCCCATTCCTCCTTGGCTTTTCTCAGGATATCTCGCTCGTTATCGAACGATATCCGCTCCATCGCCTCCTCAATGGGGAACCATCGGGCTTGCTCCACCTCCCAGTCGTGCTTCTCCACCTCCCCAGAGCGGTACTCCAAAAGGTAGAAGTCCACGAACTTGTGGTAGAGTATCTTATCCTCTGGGCTACGAAACCAGTATTCGATGTAACCCAACTTCCCCACGACCTCCCCTTCAAGCCCCGTCTCCTCGGCTACCTCTCGGAGGGCCGTCTGGGCGGGGTCTTCTCCCTTTTCGACTATCCCTTTGGGCAAGCCCCATCGCTCCCCTTGGGGTAAACCCTCAGGATGAGCACCCGCCTTGGTGGCGATGAGGGCCACGTACATCTGACCTTCGCGCTCCTGATAGATGACGCCCCCCGCGGATTTCTGAATCCGAGCCTTGGCCATGACCCCTCGGAAATTGAGGATACCACCATGCCCCCCTGGTGTCAAACACCGGTTAGACCTATTTCGTCAACGGTGTGCGGGCCTTCACAACTGGTCTGGATTATGCTACACTCCTTCTGCCATCAGAAAGGGGGTAAAGATGGAACCGCTGGCCACCCTGGAAGTTGAGCCCATCGGCTGGGTGAGGAACGACATCTCCGACTCCCAGGGTGTCACCTGGGAGGAGATAGAATCCCAGGTAGTGATAGAGGAGAGGTTCTCCGAGGCCCTAGAGGGGTTAGAGGAGTTCTCCCATATCATCGTCCTCTTCTGGCTGCACCGAAAGAAAGAAGGACCTTCTCCTTTGAAGATCCGACCGGAGATGAGGGAGGATATGCCACTGGTGGGGGTTCTGGCTACCCGGGCTCCGGTGCGGCCCAACCCTATAGGTCTCACCGTGGTCGAACTCCTGGAACGCCAGGGGAACACCCTTCGCGTGCGAGGCCTCGATGCCTACGATGGAACGCCGGTCCTCGATATCAAGCCCTACCTCCCCCAGGGCAACCTAATAGAGAAGGCCAGAATCGCCCCCTGGGTCAAAAGGTTATGGGAAAGTCTTTGAGTTATACGCCCAGAGGGGATAAAAAGTGGCCTCCTTTCACCATTGCCAGCCAGGCCCTATTTTCAGGGTGGCGCTTCCACCTTCCTTCCCCATAAGGCACTTGCGTCTCATCTAAACCATGTTATCATTTGAAGCGAGGCGGATGGGACTTATGAAAAAGAGCCTTTTGCTTTTGGCATTAGCCTTGTTGTGTGGATGTTCCCTCTTCCCAAGGCCGGCGCAGCCAACGCCGACTCCAACCCTACTTCCCCCTACACCGACCCCAACGGCAACCCCAACCCCACCTCCCACCCCTACGCTGGCCCCCATGGTCTATATCGTGCAGCGAGGCGATACCCTCCGCTCCATCGCCGGCCGATTCGGGACCACCGCCGATGCCCTCTGCACCTACAATGACCTACCCAACTGCAACCTCATCTACCCCGGTCAAGAACTGCTCATCCCCACCCCAGAGGTGATCCCGCCCACCGAGACACCATCATAGCCCGCTTCCAGGCAGAGTTGAGCGGCTTGAGTGACGAGTCCCTTCCGCTCATGGTAAACCATACTTCATTGAGAAAGGGCTTTGTCTAACAGTTAGCGCTTCGATCCCACCGGGCGTGTCGAGAAGCGAAACTTCAACTCCCCAAATCTAGATCCAACTCCGCCCGACACCTCTCACAGAAGGTGGCCCCCTTGATATCGGTGTCGGCCAGGCTATTGGAGAAATGCATCACGCACCGAGGGTTGGGGCAATGGCCTAAGCCATAGGTATGCCCCAACTCGTGAACCGCCTCTTTTATGGCCCGCTCCTGGAAGAGCACCTCATCTTTGGGCAACCCATAGAACTCTTGACGGAGACGGGGCAAAGCCACCACCGCATCCCTTCCCCCAGCCATCGCCTGGCCAAAGACGAAGTTGAGCCCCGGCGTATAACAGTCTTGATCCACCAGCCCCAACAGCCGATGAGCCTGGGGCACATCCAGCCGCCGCAGACGCAAAAGGATCTCCCCCACCCGATACTGTCTTCGCCTTCGGTCATAAGCATAGGCTGGATCGACTAGCCTCTCCCCTACTCGACAAGGGCGGTCAAAGGTCCTCTCCACCGCTCTAGCGATAGCCTCCAAAAGCCCCTCTTCCACCGCGCCCACGGGTATCAGATAGATCGGCTTTTCCATATCCTCTCCCATCGAGAGCACCTCACCTCGGATGCCCCACGGGGATGAGGTAAAGGGGCTCATGGTCTGAAGGCAAGGCCAGGACTTCCTGCACCTTCTGGTCATAGAAAGCCCCGATGGGCACCGCTCCTAGGTCTAAGGTAGTCGCCTGAAGTAAGATATTTTGGGCCGCATGTCCCGCCTCTAGGTGGACATACCGCTCGGCCCGGGGCCCGTACTTGGCTTCCGTGCGGGCATAAACGGCGGCTATGACGATGATCACCGGGGCCTCCCGCAACGCATCCTGTTTGAGCCCCGCCTCCCAGAGCCTGAGACGCCTATCTTCTGGAGAGAGAGTAGCCAGTCTATGGCTCTGGGGCGAGTAGTGATAGACCCCCTCGCCAGTGGCCACATATAGTTCCAAGGGGTAGAGGGCTCCCGCCGAAGGAGCGGTGCGGAAACCTCGAGGGTCGGTGACCCCCTGAGCCGCCCAGAGCAACTGTGAGATCTCCGCCGGAGTCAACCCTTCCTCCCTGAACTCCCGAATCGACCTCCTCCTGGTCAGCGCCTCCTCCAGCGATACCTCACCTCTTTGGCCAGGTGTAGGCAGTGGTATCTCCCCCACCGGTGAGGGCGTCACCTCCCTCTTAGTTGGAGGCTGGCAACCCAGGAGCCCAAAGATAATCATCAGTAACGCTTCGCGCCTAGTTACCCTCATACTCCCTCCCCGCTCCTAAC
>DMLA01000067.1 GCA_003453555.1 Chloroflexota bacterium
GCATCTCTTATGCTGGAAGCCCGCGGCTCTATGAGGAGCAACCGGTGAGGGTTCTAGTCACGATCTTCGAGAAACTGATACCCATCAGCGGGGGGGGCACTCCCAGGATATCTAATCTGGTCAAGGCTTTCGTGGCCAGAGGGCACGAGGTATATGTGGCCTCCTCCATCGCCGTCTCCAGAGAAGAAGCCATCGACCGATACGGGTGTGCCCATTGGTTGCCCATCCAGGGGGTGAACCGTTTGGGCCGGTGGAAGATGCCCAAATATATGGTCGCTTTCCCCTTCAACATCTTACGGGTCACCAACTACGCTCGACGGCTGAAACCCGATCTCATCGTTTCCCACAATTCCATCGCTGGCTACAGCGCCCTTCTGGCCAAGGGGTTCCACCCCCAAACTTTGGCCCTCTTAGACCTCACCGATCTCCTCTTCGAGTACCTAGAAGATTACCCCTCCAGATGGTTGGGGGCCATACTGAGCGTGGGGCGGAAAATGGAGAGAACGGCCATCAGTGATTCAGACAAAATCATCACCATCAGCCAGGCTATGAAGGGTATCGCCTGCCGGTTTGGGGCCCGTCCCCAGGATATCGATGTGGTGCCCGATGGTGTGGATACTAATATCTTCAAAAAGATCAACGGTGATGATCTGCGACAGAAGTACACCCGGGGCGCGGATCACGTTCTCATCTTCCACGGCGTGATCGACCCCCAGGATCACCCGGAACTTCTGGTAGAGGCAGCCCGCTTGGTGGTAGAGAGGTGCCCTAAGACAGCCTTTTGGATGGTGGGGGGTGGGACTGCCGTTCCCTATCTGAAAGAGAGGGTGGCCAGGTACGGTTTGGATGATCACTTCCATTTCTCAGGTTGGGTGCCTCAAGAAGAGGTTCCTCGCTATATCTCGGCCAGCGACCTGGGGCTGGTGATACTCCCTGACGTGCTATCGGCGCGAGGTCGTGTCACCCTCAAGGAGTTCGAGTACTGGGCTTGTGGGGTCCCCTCTATCCTTCCTCGTCTTCCAGCGCTAGAAGAGGTGATGGAGGAAGGGGAGGAGGGGCTATTTTACACTCCCGGAGACCATCGAGATCTGGCCGACAAGGTCTGCTCTCTTCTAACTAATGATGTCCGGCGCAAGGAGTTAGGCACTCGAGGGCTGCAGAAGGTGAGAGAGAAGTTCGAGTGGCGAAGCCTAGCGGAGAGGTTCGTGCGATTATGCGAAGGTTATCTGGAGAGTAAAACGACATGAGGGTCCTAGTTACCAACCCCCCCTGGCCTGGCCCAGGGTATGGAGCCCGTTCCGATGTCCGCTGGCCCCATAAGCGGAGCGATAAATACTTGGAGTACCCCATCTATCTGGCCTATGCTGTGGCGGTGTTGGAAGAGGCGGGCTTCGAAGTGGGGTTCCTAGACGGGGTGATGGAGGAGATGTCCATCGCCGAGTTCGCCGAGGCGGTGGCCAAAGAGGCACCGGATCTGGTGGTGATGGAGTGTTCTACCCCTTCCATAGAGTACGACTTAGAAACGGCAAAGGCCATCAAGGATAGAAGAGGCCACACATTCGTGGCGCTGGTCGGCTCCCACCCCACCTTCTTCCACCAGGAGATATTGGAGGCCAACCCGGCCGTAGATGCCATCTGCCGTGGGGAGTTCGAGTTGACGGTGAAAGAGTTGGCCCAGACTTTGGCTCTTGATGGCGACCTCTCGAAGGTGTTGGGGCTCTCCTATCGTCAGGATGGTGGAGTTCAGATTAACCCAGAACGCCCTCTCCTAGAAGAATTGGACAGCCTTCCCTTTCCAGCCTGGCATATAGTGAGATGCGAGGGGTACCACTCAGCCGTCTACTCGGGCCACAGGACCATGACCATGGTCAGTTCGCGAGGCTGCCCAGCCCATTGCACCTATTGCCTCTGGCCGGAGACCCTCTACGGCCATAGGTTCCGGGCTCGAAGCGCGGCCAATGTGGTGGAGGAGATAGAACGCTTGGTACAGGATTACGGCGTGGACGAGATATATTTCGATGACGACTGCCTCACTTTGGATAAAGGGCGGATGCTGGAGATATGTCACCTCATCCAAGAGAGAGGGGTCCAGGTGAATTGGATCTGCCAGAGCCGGGTGGATACCGTGGACGAAGAGATGCTGGCCGCCATGAAAAAAGCGGGCTGCCACTATATCTATTTCGGCGTGGAGTCGGGCTCGCCCAAGATGCTGAAATTGATGCGCAAAGGGATTTCGCTTTCGCGGACCAAGGAGACCTTCGCCATCTGTCGGAGGTTGGGGATCAAGGCCCAGGCCTTCTTCCTCTTCGGCATCCCAGGGGAGGACCAAGAGACGATTCGTCAGACCATCGAGTTCGCCAAAGAACTGGACCCCGATAGCGTTCAGTTCGCCGTGGCTATCCCCCATCCGGGGACCCAACTTTATGAAGAGTGCCAAAGAAACGGCTGGTTGGTTTACGATTCCTGGGCGGACTTCGCCTCGAAGAACTCCCTCATCGAAACGGAGGAGTTATCTCGGGAAGAGGTGGAGCGCGCCCGGGTGCGAGCCTACCGAGGGTTCTACTTCCGGCCCGGTTTCATCCTCAGGAGTGCTCTAAGGATACGCAGCCTGAAAGATGTGAGGCGGCTTCTGAGGGGTGCCAAATCGGTTGTGGATCGGATATACTTCTTCCAGGGAGCTTGAAAAGTGATAGTTGAGGAGGTCGTTTCTAGGGATGAGGTGATCTTCCTCTCCTTGGTCATGAAAGAGTATTGATTGTATCTATGCGGAGGGTAGGAGTGGTTCAACAAGGTTCTTCTCCCGAGATCTCTGTAGTAGTACCCCTCTTGAATGAGGAGGAGAATATCGAGCCTCTCTACCAGGCTCTCCGGGAGACTCTGGAAGGCCTGGATATGGGGTACGAGATCGTATTCGTTGACGATGGTAGTACTGACAACTCCTATGAGATTCTAGAGCGGTTGCACGCCGAGGACCGAGAACATGTGCGGGTTATTCAATTCCGGCGCAATTTCGGCAAGACGGCGGCTCTAGCCTCTGGCTTCAACCGGTCGAGGGGCGAGGTAATCGTCACCCTAGACGCCGACCTTCAGGACGACCCTGGCGAGATCCCCAAACTTCTAGGGCCTTTGGAGGAAGGTTATGACCTGGTCTCCGCCTGGCGGCGATACCGCAAGGACCCTCTCTCTAAGACCCTGCCTTCCCGCATCTTCAACGGAGTGGTCTGTGCCCTCACCGGGGTGAAGTTGCATGACCTGAATAGCGGCTTCAAGGCCTATCGGCGGGAGGTGGCCCAAGGGGTCAAGATATACGGAGAACTCCACCGCTTCATCCCTGTCCTCGCTCATTGGCGGGGCTATCGAGTGGGAGAGGTGGAGGTAGTTCACCATCCCCGAAGGTATGGCCGGTCCAAATATGGCCTCAGCCGATTGAACCGAGGCTTCGTGGACTTTCTGGTGGTCCTCTTCCTGACCTATTATCTTAGGAGGCCATTACAACTTTTCGGGGCCATCGGCGCTCTCCTCTTCACCGCGGGCTTTGCCATCGGGCTCTATTTGACGGTGCTCTGGTTTTTCGGTCAGGGGATCGGTTGGCGGCCTTTGCTCTTCGCTGGCATATTGGCTATGATCGTGGGTGTGCAACTGATCTCCATCGGGCTTCTGGGAGAGATGATCAGAAATTTTGCCTACCAACCGGAGGAGGAGTATTCGATCCGGCGAGTTTTGGATTAGACGCTAAAGGAGCCTCTCTTGCTGAAAAAGATAGCCCAGGGCCTAGTGATCGGCTTGGTTCTCTACTTCTGGGGAGTCTATCTGTATAGAAGTTGGAGCGACTTGGCTGCTTACCAATGGGAGGTGAACTACACTTTCCTTTTCCTGGGCTACCTTTTTTCCTCTCTCTCCTCTTTTGGTTTGGGCTTTATCTGGCGGTGGCTCATAGCCAAGATGGGGTGGCGGCTGGATTTGGGTTTGGCCTTGCGGATATGGTTCTCCTCCATGTTCACCCGGTACACTCCGGGCAAGGTCTGGCATGTGGTAGGCAGGGTCTACCTTTCCCGTCAGGAAGGGGTCTCCGGCGCTGACGCCTTCCTGAGCATGGCCTTGGAGCAGGCTTTGGCTTTCCTGGCCACTATCATCGTTTTTCTCTTCTCCCTCATTTTTTGGGTGGAGGGGAGAAGCATGGCGGAATCATGGCCTCTTATCCTTCTAATCCCCTTGCTTTTGGCTCTGGTCCATCCTCGCCTTTTCGCTCCCCTCCTCAACTTCGGTCTCCGGATCCTACGTCGACCGGAGGTGGAATTGACCCTCCAATATAGAGAACTCCTCATCTTCCTGGTCTATTATTTAGCCCCGGCTCTTCTCAACGGGTTGGCCCTCTACTTCGTCCTTCGTTCTTTATACCCCTTGGCGCTGGAGAGACTTCCTATGGTGGTAGGGGCAGCCTCTTTGGCCTGGCTCGTCGGCTATCTCAGTTTTCTTGTCCCTGCCGGGTTAGGGGTGCGGGAGGGGATTTTGGTAATCCTCCTTTCCTCCTGTTCGCCATTACCGGTAGCCACCGCAACCAGCCTCCTTTCGCGGATCCTGATAACCATAGCGGAGGGGATGTGGGTGATGATCACCAACCTTTGGGCTGGACGGGGGCTGGTCAGGCCTGCAAAGGAGGGAAGAGGCTAGGATTTGGAGAATGGGGAAAAAAGAGCGCCAGATCAGGACAAAAGCCCATGAAGGCATCTCCTCTCAGGGTCTGGTTCAGAACCTCAGGCGATATGTCCAGAGAGTGACTGGCCGGTCCTCCCTTCTGCCTTTCCTCTGGCAGGGTTTCTTACTTTCCACCTTGGGCCCCCTGCCCACCATCGGCGCCACCTATTTGCGAGGTCTCCTCTACCGATCCGTCTTGGGCGGAGTGGGAAGGAACAGCCTTGTAGAGCAGAACGTTCGCTTCCTAGTCCCGGGAAGGATCTTCTTGGGGGACAGAGTCTTCATCGGGGAGAATAGCCTCCTGGATGTCTCCTCCTGGGGGGGGCGGATAGAGCTAAAAGACGAGGTCTGGGTCTCCCGAGATTGCATCATCGTATGCGGAGAGGGGTATGAGGTGGTGCTGGGCGAGCATGTCTATCTAGGCCCTCGGGCCCTCCTCTACGGCCATGCAGGTATCACCATCGGCAAAGACACCCTCATCGCCAATGACGTTCAACTTATCTGTGGAAGCCACGTCTTCACCGACCCCCACACCCCTATCCGCCTCCAAGGGGCGACAGAGGAGAAGATCGAGATCGGGGAGGATGTATGGGTGGGGGCCTCGACCATCGTCCTGGGTGGGGTCACCATAGGAAGAGGAGCGGTGGTAGGGGCAGGGGCGGTGGTCACCAAAGATATACCCAGTTACGGCATCGCTCGGGGGGTGCCGGCCACCATCGTGGGTCAGCGGGGTTAGAGAGATTAGTTTGCACTGGGCTCTTGTTGCTCCTCTACAGTAGAGGGACGGCCGGTCTGGCTCAGGAGCCCCCGCCGCAAGCCTACTTGCCCTTGGTGATGAAGCGTTGGTATCGACTGGAAGATCACTTCGATACCGACGCTGATAACTGGACGCCTTTCCTGAACTATTGGCGGTTGAACCCCCAACAATGGTATTGGAGTGCTACGGGCGGATACGAAGGCGGCGGCTACAGGCGCAACATGTGCCTAGGGGTTTCTGACTGCGATCGCGGGGCCCATGACGCCCTGACTATGTACTTAGAGGGAGATAGTCAGACCTGGACCAATTACCGGTTGCGAGCCCGGGTCAACCTAGTATCGGGGGGGGCAGATAGGCGTTTGGTTCCGAGGGACTTTCGTGGATGAGGGCGGGGGCAACGGCCGCAAGTTGACCGGGTACTACTTCACCTTGGATCCCGCTCACGCCAAGTTGACCCTATGGCAGATGCAGACTGAGGATGAGTGTGACCCCGACACCTGTAATAAGCCTTGGTATCTCTATCACCTTGGCAACCCGATATCATTGGAGGACGTTGATTTCTCCCTGGGGCACGGGAGATGGTACGAACTTAAGGTTGAAGTAGAAGGGTCTCTAATAAAGTGTTATGTAGATGATGTTTTAAAGATAGAGTATGACGATAGGATAGGCACCACCTTTCTCCAGGGAACAGTGGGCTTTTTCGTCTATAAGGCGAGCGATGCCCGCTTTGACGACGTATTGGTAGAGTCCCTCTAAATCCGTTTTAGAACTTGAACAGGTTCACTCGCCGTCGGAAAGTAGGGATGATGGCCGGGTGAACCTGTCCCTTTACAGGACCCTTGAAGGGTTGCGGCATGTTCCTCCCGGTTGCGAGGGAGAGATGGGGGTGATATAATGGATTTATCTTCAGATTATGCGGGGCCACCGATGAAGAAAATGCAACTGTCAGTTATCATCCCTGTGTTCAACGAAGAAGGGAACATCGAGCCCCTCTACCGGGAGATAAAAGAGGCTCTGGAGGGCTTTGGGGGGGGATACGAGATCCTGGCCATCGACGACGGCAGTAGCGATGATAGTTTCACAGTTCTCAAGAGACTTCACGAGGAAGACCCGCGGGTGAGGGTGATCCGGTTTAGGCGCAACTTCGGGCAGACGGCCGCTTTCGCCGCCGGGTTCGATCTGGCTCAGGGGGAGGTAATCGTCACCATGGATGCCGATCTGCAAAACGACCCCGCGGATATACCTCTCCTCTTATCCACAATCGAAGAGGGATACGATGTGGTAAGTGGCTGGCGGGTTGGAAGAAAGGACCCCTTTTTGACCCGTCGGTTGCCTTCCATGGTTGCTAACTGGCTCATCTCCCAAACCACAGGGGTGCGGCTTCACGATTACGGTTGTTCTTTGAAGGCTTACCGCTCCGAAGTGATCAAGGAGGTGCACCTATATGGGGAGTTACATCGTTTCATTCCTGCCCTGACCTCCTGGATGGGGGTGAGAGTAGCGGAGGTGCCGGTGCAACACCATGCCCGAAGGTTCGGGGAGTCGAAATATGGTCTCGCTCGCACCATAAGGGTGCTTCTAGATCTCCTCACGGTGCGCTTCCTTTTGAGTTATTCCACCCGACCCATCCAGATCTTCGGTCTTTTGGGGCTCCTCTCTTTTGTGATCGGAGGGGTTCTATTGGCTTATTTGGGGTATGTTAGGCTTGTCCTTCAGCAGCCCATCGCCGATAGACCTCTTATACTCTTAGCCATCCTCCTCACTATGGTGGGTGTGCAGCTGGTGACCATGGGGCTCCTGGGAGAGCTGGTGGTGCGTACCTACCATGAGAGCCAGGGCAAGCCCATCTACGCTCTGCGGGAGATTCTGAATGGGGGGGAAAGCCTTTAGGGTGCTCATGATCGCCCCCACTCCTTTTTTCGCCGACCGAGGGTGCCACGTGCGCATCTTCGAAGAGACCAAGGCTCTCCAGGGGTTGGGGAACAAGGTTGCTATCTGTACCTATCCTCTGGGCCGCGATCTCCCTGGGTTGGAAGTTCATCGCACTATCCCCATACCGTGGTACAAGAAACTGGAGGCTGGCCCCTCCCTCCATAAACTTTACATCGACCTCCTCTTGCTTCTTAAGACGCTTGCCGTAGCCAGGAGGTTTGAGCCCCAGATTATCCATGCCCATCTACATGAGGGGGTGGTTGTGGGGTATGTGGTGAGCCGGCTGTTGGGGTTGCCCTTGGTGGGAGATTTGCAGGGGAGTCTCACCGGGGAGTTGCGAGAACATGGCTTTTTTAAGGGGTGGCTTCCCCTTTTCTCTTTCCTTCGCCGTGGTGAGATGCTGATCGATAGGCTGGCTGATGTCATTGTGGCCTCCGCCACCAAGGTAGCGGAGGAGTTACGAAGCGAGTTCGGCGCCCAAAAGGTAGTCGTCGCCCTGGATGGCGTGGACGTTGCTCAATTTAGGCCCAGGGTCGCACCTGAGGAGATGAGGATCTACATCCCTTCGGGAAGAAAGGTGGTGGTTTATCTGGGGCTTCTCAATAGGTACCAGGGGATCGACTGCCTCTTGAAGGCGATCCCCTTGGTCCTTGGAGGCTTTGAAAGGGCCCAGTTTTTGATCATGGGGTATCCTAATGTGGAGCATTATCGCCATATGGCCCAAGAACTGGGGGTGGCCGATCATGTGACCTTTACAGGGCGGATCGACTATCAGGAAGCGCCCCGGTACTTGGCGTTGGGGGACGTGGCTGTCTCTCCCAAGTTAGCCCGGACGGAGTCCAATGGCAAACTCTATAACTATATGGCTTGTGGGTTGCCTACGGTGGCCTTCGACAACCCGGTCAACCGAGAGATTTTGGGCCAACGGGGGGTGTACGCCAGGCTGGGCGATCCGACCTCTTTGGCGAAAGCATTGCTGAAGACCCTAAACGACGAGGCCTGGGCCAAAGAGTTAGGTGCACGTTTGAGAGAAAGGGCTGTGGAGCAGTTCTCCTGGGATAATACGGCGCGCAAGTTGATGGAATGCTATAGGGCCCTGGTTGCCTGATGGAGTGGGTGAAGTGTGACCTCTGCGGGCTGGACGATGCGGAGTCCCTCCTAACCGGCAAGGACCGTCTATTGGGTGGAGAGGAGGAATTCGGGGTTGTTCGCTGTCGAAATTGCGGGCTGATCTATACTAACCCTCGTCCCACCCGAGAGGAGATCTCTCGCTACTACCCTTCCCGATACTCAGCCTTTGCCTTTTGCCAGGGAGGGTTGGTGGGGCTTCTGCGGCGAACCTTACTGGAAAGGGAAGTAAGGAGGATGAGGGGTTTGATAGGCGAGGTGGGGAGGGTATTAGAGGTAGGGTGTGGGACAGGGGAGTATCTGGCCGCCTTGCAACAGGTGAGGGGATGGTCGGTCATGGGGTTGGAGCCGAGCCCTTACGCGGCCCAGGTAGCAAAAGAGCGGGGTTTGGAGGTAGTCACCGGAACCCTGGAGGAGGCAGGGTTGGCCGACGAGGCCTTCGACTTGGTCATCCTACGACATGTTTTGGAGCATCTACCCAGCCCTTCTCACACCCTAGGGGAGGTTCGTCGTCTCCTAGGGGATGGTGGGCTCTGCCTCTTGACACTCCCAGACATAGGTTCCTGGGAGGCCAAACTCATGGGCCGGTTCTGGTACGATCTCGACCTGCCGCGCCATCTCTATCACTTCACAAAAAAGACCCTCTTCAACTTGCTAGCCAAGCACCGCTTTCGGGTTCGTCGTATCGGTCATAGTTATACCCCCAATATCTGGATTGGAAGTTTGCGTTACGCCCTCCAAGAGAAGGGGACATCTGGATTTCTGACTAAGTGGCTGAGGATGGAGAACCCCTTCTGCTTCTTCCTCTTCGCGCCCTTAACCCTTTCCTTGGGAGTCTTGGGCCAGGGCAGCCGCATCACGGTGGTGGCGGAAAAGATAGCGCCTTCAGGAGGCTCGGCATTCTCCATAGCATCGTTCGATGGCGACCGTATAAGATGATCAGAAGGTTCCTTAGTCCCTTAGCCACTTCAAGATCCACCCCATTTCTCGTCCTTTTGTTGGGTTCCTATTTTCGCTTCTCCTATCTACTACACTCAGGCCCCTTTGTGGATGAGTTCGCTACCTTACTTGCTGCTCAGGGGATATCGAAGCGGTGGGTCCCCATCCTGCCCTCGGGAAACTTTTATGGCCATGGACTTCTCTTCTCTTACTTAGATCTCCCCTTTGTGTATCTCTTCGGCCTCGACCCCTTAATGGCCAGGATCCCCAGCCTAGTAGCGGGCTTGCTCATCATTCCCCTGGTTTACCTTGTGGGAAGGCGGATCTTTTCCCCTCGGGTTGGCTTGATGGCGGCTCTCCTTCTGGCTTTGGACGGAGAGGCCATCCTCTGGGCCGCCCGGGCTAGGCCCTACGCCTGGGAGCAGTTTCTAGCCCTCCTGGCGGTTTTCCTCTTTTATGACGCGGGCTCAAAAGAGGATAGCTCTCGCCACCTCTGGGTGGCGGGTATCATCTTTTTGGCCGCGCTTTTCTCCCACGCTGAGGTGGCTCTCCTTCTCCCCGCCATACTCTTGGGTCTCTTCCTTCTTTTGTACCACCGCAGAGCATGGCGCTTAGAGGTGCCTTTGGTCGTTTCTCTCTGTAGCCTGGGGGTGCTAATCCGCTTTCTTTTGCAGGAGTATATCGCTTCCGGCATGGGAGGGCAGTTCGAGACCATCTACACTGCCCGTCCCCCTTTAGGCCCTTCCTTGGACTTGGTGGTGGGGCTGAGGCCTTTGGCACCTTTCTTCCTCGCGCCCGCCCGCCTTCTTCCCACTCTCCTCGCCCTGGGAGGGGTATTCTTACTAGTTGTCGAGGGAAGAGGAGGAAAGGAGGTTAAGGCCCCTTTGTACCTATACCTCATCCTGGTCGTTTCCCTCTTAGAGATGGCTACCCTCATAGGTAGGTTTTGGCAGCATCCGCGGTACATCTTTGTGCTCTTGCCTTTCTTGTTTCTGGTATCGGCCTGGACCCTGGACAGGCTTCTCTTAATGGGGAGGCCCGCCGGGGCGATAAAGAGCACAAACTCTTCCGGGGTAGTTCAGGGCTGGTTGACCCTCATAGCGTTGGTGTCCCTCTCCCTCTCCTCTATGCCGGGCGCCCTGGAAGCGAGCGCTCAACGAGAGTTGGGCTATGAGCAGGCTTTTAATTATGTGAGGGAGAGGTGGCGGGAGGACGATATGGTGATGACCGTCGCTCCTGCCGCATGTGGGGTCTATCTCCCACGCTGCGATTTCTTCGCCATCCAGAAAGAGTATGAGCCTTATGTCATGAGAGAAAGAGGAGGCGTCTGGATAGATCGCTGGGTAGGGAGCCCTCTTTTGGATTCGGTTGAGGGGTTGGGTGAGGTACTTGGGAGAGGATCGCGAGTTTGGTTTGTAGTTGACGAGGAACGGTTCCGGGGCCGTTACGAGGGTGATTTCAAGGAGTTGGTGGAAGAGGAGATGATGATAGTTTTTCAGGATGAGGAAGTCTTCGTTTTCCAGACCAGAGGATGATCGGCACGGGGAAGAAAAAGTGAAAGAGCATATCTATCTCGACGATGAGAGGAAAGTTGGAGGAGAGGAGGTTGTCTCCACCTTGCTGCTTCTCATATTTGTCGCCTTTGGCTTCTTCATGCGGGCCGAATATATGCTGGGGGCTAGCCTCTACGTAGATGAGTATACTACTATCTTCGCTGCTCAAAAGATCATCGCTCATGGCTATCCAAGATTTCCTTCGGGAGCGATATATAGCCGAGGCCTGCTGTTTTCTTACTTGGATGCTTTGTCCATCTATTTGATGGGCTTCAGCGGCGTCTCGGCCAGGCTGCCCGGTGTCATGGCTAGCACGTTGACCATCCCTTTGATCTTCTTCCTTGGTCGCAGGCTCTTCTCGCGAAGCGTGGGGCTAATGGCCGCCGCTCTCCTTGCCCTCTCTCCAGAGGTGATCATCTGGGGTGGCCGGGCTAGAATGTATAGCCTACTTCTCTTATTCGTTGTCTTGAGTGCACTCTTCTTCTTTGAGGGAGTCATTAGCAAAGATGATGGGCGACAGCGGAGGCTGTTCCTTTGCACTTTCCTTCTTGCTCTCTTGACCCATCTGGAGGCGTTGGTTCTGCTACCCGCTTTTCTGGTTGCTGCCCTCTTGAGGCGGGGGGTACGCTTCTTCACAAGGAGGGGGGTGATCCTGGATCTTGGTCTGGGCGCTGCCGTTATGGTTGGTAGGTTGGTTCTCTTCAGCAAGCAAAGTTTACCCGGTCAGGTAGTTAGGAGTGCTCGAGTCCGCCCTTTCATCCAACCCTCATTTGATCTAGCGGGCACTCTCAAAGCGGTTGCCCCTTTCTTTGTACAAGCCGACCGTCTTCCGGCCACCTTGCTCCTCCTCTTGGGGGCGTTCTATCTAGCGTGGCGTATCTGGCAGCGCACTTCTGCCCCTGAGGAAGAGCGAGTTGAAGACATGGCTCTCTCTTACCTCTATCTCCTTTTCGTGGTGGTGGTGGTGGAGATATTGTTTATCGTGGGAGAAAGTTGGCGTCATCCGCGCTATCTGTTCTTAACACTTCCCCTCTTTTTCCTCATTGCTGGGGCCTCTTTCGATGCTTTGTCAGAGGTGGCCATGAGGGCGAGAAGACGAGCGCGCTTTGCACTCACCTACTTAGCGGTCATCATCCTCTCCTTTCTCCTTTTGCCCTTATCGATGGAAGCGGCTTTCAGCCAGGAGAAGGGCTATGACAGGGCTTTCCTTTATGTGCAGGAGAATGGGGAAGAGAGGGATCTAATCATGACGCCGCTCCCCATCGCTAGCATTATTCATTTAGGTCGATGCGATTTTCTAGCCATGGAGAGGGGGTTCGAAGGGTATGTATGGGATAGAGAGGGAGAATTGATCGATGGCTGGGTGGAGATACCTCTCCTAACCTCGGTGGAACAATTGGAGGAGATTTTGCGCGGGAATCGAAGGGTGTGGTTTGTGGTCGATGAAGTGCGCCTTCAAATGCGCTATACCGTTGAGTTCGTGGCGCTGCTCCTAGAACAGACGGAGTTGGTCTATCAGGAACGAGGGGCTATGGTGTTCTTATCCGACGGTTACCACTACTATCCACCTCCGGCTGTAAGCCGCCCCTTAGTTGCCAACCTGGATGGTCGGATGATGCTCCGAGGGTATCAACTAACCACCGACAGGGTGGATCCGGGAGAAGAGCTAGAAGTTACCTTGCTCTGGCAGGCTTTGGATCCTGAGAAGGAGTATGTGGTCTTTTTACATCTGGTAAGCGAGGATGGCAAGCGAATAGCCCAGGATGATAAAAGACCTCTCCAGGATCTTTACCGGCCCATCTTCTGGCCACCGGAGGAGATAGTACGGGATAGACATGAGATACTTTTACCTGAAGATACCTCGCCTGGCCTATATAGGTTAGAGATGGGGCTCTACGAGGCTGATACTCAGGACCGTCTCCCCATTCTCAACGAAAAGAGAGAAGTGGTAGGAGACAAGGTGATTCTGGATTTCATAAAGGTAGGGGGAGAGGCGACGAAGCCCGAGCCCACACAGTGTTTAGAGGCCAACCTGGGAGGGACGATTAGATTGCTAGGCTATGACCTGCCCCAGTCAGAGGTATTTCCCGGCGAGGCGTTTCCCATCACCCTATATTGGAGGGGGGAAGGGGTAATCGATGAGGATTACACCATCTTCGTTCACCTGGTGGGGGATGACGGGCTGATTTGGGGTCAAGAGGACAGCCAGCCTCTACATGGCTTCTACCCTACTTCTCACTGGGACCGGGGAGATACGGTGGTCGATGAGCATTCCGTTTCAGTAAAACCCGATGCGCCGCCGGGAGAGTACCGATTGCTGGTAGGGATGTATCTGTTTTCCACGATGGAGAGGTTGCCGATTCTAGATGACGATGGGAAAGTAGCAGGGGATTATCTATTCCTCGACACCATGTGGTTGTTCGAGGAAGAAAGATGACTATAGGGGAATTCGAGAATAGGCGCGGGAACAGGTGGAAACTGTGGTCGAAGTTGTCTTAGATTCGCCGATGAGGGAAGAGAGAGGGCAAAAGGTCTTCATACTTTTGATCCTTTTCCTTACGCTTGTGGGGCTTTATTTCCGACTCGTCTATTCAAATAATATTAGCCTTCATGTGGACGAGTTCATCTCACTGTTGGCTGTCAGGGGCATTCTCGAGCAGGGCCTTCCCCGATTGCCGTCGGGCATGTTTTATGATCAAGGGTTGCTCTTCTTCTATCTCGAGGCGCTGAACCTTCATCTATTTGGCTTCAGCATCAGGGTAGCCAGGACGCTTAGTCTGCTCCTAAGCGTTCTCACTATCCCACTACTCTATCTTGTCGGGAAGAGGATCTTCTCTCGGAATGTGGGGCTGATCGCGGCAGCGCTTTTGAGCATCAGTAGCGAGGCTATTATGTGGGGGGGGCGGGCTAGGATGTATTCATTGCTGCAGATTTGGGCCCTGCTCTGCGTGTACTTCCTTTATCGGGCTATTCAGGACGATGATGCTCGTTCTCGCCATCTATTTCTCTTCTGCTACCTTTGTGCCATCTTAACCCATTCTCTGACGGTTCTTATCTTCTTCCCTCTCCTCCTCGCAGTGTCTGTTCTACGAAGAGTCTCCTGGTTTCTCAGGCGCGATGTTCTTATAGAATTTTCTGTGGTTGGGGTAGCGACATTTGTACCCTTCTTATTGAAAATTTTGGCACAGCCAGGGCAACTGGAAGCGATAAGCCAATTTCGGCCCTTTCTTGAGCCCTCTCTCAACTTGATAAACAACTCTAAACCCTTTCGCCCATTCTTCCTCTCCTTGGAACACCTCCCTATAACCCTCTTGGCCGTTTTGGGTCTCATCTTTTTGCTCCTTTCCGCCCTAGATAGAGGAGGGAGAAAGAGTGTTGAGGATGGGTCCCCGATGGATCTAAGAGCCTTGGGGTTTCTATACATTGTCTTTGGCACCACCTTCCTGGAGATGATCCTTTTGGTGGGGCAGACTTGGCGAAACCCTCGATACCTCTTTATCTTGCTACCGGTCTTCTACTTGATAGCCTCCCAGGTGATGATAACCCTTGTGGTCCACATAAGTCAGAAATTGAGGATCTCTTCCCGATTCCAAAGGAGGGCGGTGCTAACCTCGACGTATTCCCTAGCGGTTCTCTTGATGCTCTTTTCTTTTCCCTCTGCTTATGGGGTGACTAGAACACAAGTGTGGGGATATGATTTGGCTTTCGACTATGTAAGAGGACATTGGCAGGAGGGGGATGTGGTGCTAACGATAGCACCTTATGCCTGTGATCTCTATCTGGAGCGATGCGACTATTACGCTACTCAGTTCGACTACGAAGAGTACATCTTCGAGAGAGAGGGGATCTTAATCGACCGGTATACGGGGGCCCTGTTATTGAATTCACCCTCCCAGCTAGAAGAAGTGTTGAAGGATAACCCCCGAGTCTGGTTCGTCATCGACGGCTGGAGGTTAGCCACCCATTACCAAATGGATTTTCGGGAGGTCATCGCCCGGGCCATGGAGGTGGTGCATGAGGTCCAAGGGGTGAAGGTCCTCCTCTCCCAAGGCTATGCGGGGGCCGAGGAGCCAGCCGCCAGGCGCTCCCTTGCGGTGAAGTTGGAGGAGGGGATCTCCCTTCTGGGCTATGAACTTAACGCCACCTCCCTTGAGCCCGGGGAGGAGTTGTGCCTCACCCTCTACTGGCAGACAGAAAGGCGGCTGAGGGAGGAATATACAATCTTCGTCCACCTCCTAAATAGAGAGGGCTTCTTCGCCGGCCAGGGCGATGGCCTGCCCATGAGGGGACTCTACCCCACCATATATTGGCGAGAGGGGGAGAGGGTGGCCGATGAACACCGCTTCCAGGTGGCTGATGATACTCCTCCCGGCAAATACCTCTTAGAGGTGGGGATATATTCACCCCAGAGCGGGGAGCGATTGGCTGTGCTGGATGAAAGCGGCGAAGCCATCGATGACCGAATTGTCCTCGACTATATCCAGATCGGGAGGGAAGGAGTAGGGAGGCCACAGCATCCAGCGGAGGCCGACTTCGGAGGCCAGGTCATGCTTGTGGGGTACGATTTTGACGGCCCAGAGAGACGGCTCTCCGTCGAGCCTGGCCAGGTTATACCTATCACCTTTTATTGGCAGGCTCTGACCTCTATGGATAGGGATTACACCGTCTTTGTCCACCTCCTGGATGAAGAGGGGCGGATCTGGGGACAAAAGGATAGCCAGCCCCTGGATGGCTTCTACCCTACCTCCTTTTGGGATGTGGAGGATATGGTGGTCGATGAGCATTCTATCTTGGTAAAGCCCAATGCGCCGTCGGGAGAGTACCGGTTGCTGGTGGGCATCTACCTCCTCTCCACAATGGAGCGTTTGCCCCTCTTAGACGAAACTGGAGAGGTGATCGGCGATTTCATCTCCCTAGGAGAGATATTGGTGGGTGGCGAATAGAGATATGAGCGATTCACGGCGCATCTTGGGGAGAGGTTGGCCGAATGTCTTGGGGCACCCTAGCCTGACACGTGGCTTCCTCTGGGGAGCCATAGCCCTCTATGTGGTGACCTTCAGTATAATCACCATCCTCAAGCACGAGGCTTTTCAGACCACGGCCTTCGATCTGGGCAATATGGATCAGGCGGTATGGAACAGCCTCCATGGACGGCTCCTGCCCTTCACCAACTGGGGAGAGGAGGGAACGCGCTTAGCCTACCACCTAGACCCTGTCCTCATCTTGATCTCACCCCTCTACTTCATCCACAGCGACCCCAAGACGCTTCTTGTTTTCCAGACGCTCGTTGTCGCCTTAGGAGCCCTGCCCCTCTTTTGGCTAGCCGAGGAGGTGTTCGGAGAGAGCCTAGTTGCCCTGGTCTTCCCCTTGGTTTACCTCTTCTTTCCGGCGCTGGAGGCAGCCAACCTCTTCGATTTCCACCCCACTACCCTAGCCGCTTCCTTCCTGGCCTATGCCTTCTATTATTTATATCGGCGGCGATATGGCTGGTTCTTCCTCCTCGCCGTCTTGCTCATGGCCTGCAAAGAGGAGATGCCGCTTTTGGTGATAATGATGGGACTCTACGCCCTCCTTGTGCAGCGCAACTGGCGAGTAGGGCTGACCGCTATCTCCCTCGGGGCGGCTTGGTTTGTCATGGCGGTCTATATCATCATCCCCCACTACAACCTCAAGGGACAGTCGCCCTACCTTGCGGCCTATGGATACTTAGGAGGAGGCCCCTTGGGGGTATTGAAGGGCCTCCTGACCAGGCCGGATCTGGTCATCCCCAACCTCTTTATAATGGACAAGGCTCTCTATCTATGGGGCCTTCTAGCGCCGGTGGCTTTCCTCTCCTTGCTGGCCCCCCAAATACTGCTTCTATCCTTGCCCACTTTGGCTATCAACCTCTTGAGCACCAAGCCCGAATTCTATACTTTAGAGAAGTTCCATTATGCCGCCCCCTTGGTGCCCTTTGTGGTCCTCTCTGCCCTCTTTGGGGTGTACTATCTGGGGGAGTTTCTCTCCCTTCGCCTTAAAGTAGGGCGTCATGGCCCCCGTTATCTCCTTTCGGCTCTGGTTTTGCTCTCCACCCTCCTCTACCATCGTGGTCACGGCTTTACCCCTCTGGGTTTGAGGTTCGAGATGGCCCGGGTCACCCCCCACCATCGGCTGGCCGAGGAACTTATGGCCTTGATACCAGACGGGGCTACCATCTCTGCCCAATCGAGGTTGAATCCCCATCTGAGCCAGAGGCCGAAGATCTATATGTTCCCCAAGGTGGAGGACGCCGAGTATGTCTTCTTCGACGTGACCGTTGACTCCTGGCCCATCCATCCCAACGACCAAAAGAGGCTCTTCGATACCCTTCTCGGCGAGGAGGGGTTCGGCATCTTGGCCGCCAAGGACGGGTATATCCTCCTACAACGAGGCCTTCCCGGCGCCCAAACCCTCCCCCAGGAGTTCTACGATTTCGCGCGGGTAAAGAACCCCCAGATCCGGTACCCGGTGACCGTCGATTTCGGGGGGCTTCTGCGATTCCTAGGCTTCGACCTCCACGAAGAGGGGGGAATGACCAGCCTGGTCTTATATTGGCAACCTCTGGCCCCATCAGGGGAAGATTATCGAATTTACCCTTTCTTCTACGATGAGGAGGGACGTATCATCGAAGATACCACCCTTCGACCCATGACCGTGGCTATCTGGTACCCCACTTCTCTTTGGCGCGAGGGCGAGGTGGTACGTATGGAGACCCTACCCTGGGAGGTAGGGGAGGATTATTATATCGGTTTGGGGGTATTTAAGGGGCAAGAGTGGGAGAGCAAAGAGGAGCGGTTGATGGCGGAGGTGCGATCTTCCCCCCTGGTGGTGACCACCTTTGATGAGGGCACAGCAGTGAGGCTTCTTAAGGTTCGGGATGGCTTCCCCCAGCCAATATGGCGCTCTTTCCAGGCTCCCAAGGTGCCTAACAAACTCCAGGCTACCCTGGGTGGGTCTGCCCTCCTCTTAGGTTATAATCTTACGCCCCCCACTCTTCACCCCGGAGATAGGCTCTCTTTGACTCTCTATTGGCAGGCTCTAGGGGAAGTGGAGAAAGATTATACCGTCTTTGTACACCTCCTTGACGGAGGGGAACGAATCTGGGGACAGAGAGATAGTTTCCCTTTGGGAGGCCTTCGCCCTACTACCACTTGGGTGGAAGGGGGGTATTTAATCGATGAATATGAGTTTTCCGTGCAGCCCGATACCCCGCCAGGAGAGTATCTCATAGAGATAGGAATGTATGACGCTTCCAATGGGGAGCGGTTGCCAATCTACGGGATAGACGGAGAGAGACTTCCGGGCGACCGGGTGCTCTTGGGAGCGGTTGAGGTTACTCGATAGGTCGCATCCACGCTTGGCGCCGGCCATGCTAAACTGGAGATACCATTTTCTCTCTGGAGAGTAACGTTGATGAATAAGAGAGGGTTGGGAGTTTTTCTCATCCTGGGGATGCTCATCCTCTTAGCCTTTGGCTTGCGCCTCTATCGGCTGGAGACCAAAAACCTATGGCAAGACGAGGGGCTCAGCGCCTACCGAGCCAGCCAAAGCCTCCCTTTCATCCTCTCTAACACCATCTTCATACAAGGTTATCCTACACATGACACCCAGCCACCCCTCTATTTTATCCTTTTACATGTAGTTTTTCGGATCGCTGGCCGAAGCGAGTTCAGTGGTCGTTTCCTTTCTCTCCTCTTCAGCGTTCTTACGGTGCCCTTGACCTACTTAACAGGGAAAAGGCTCCTCGGCCAGGCCGCAGGGATCTGGGCCTCCTCTTTGGCCGCTCTTTCACCGCTCTACCTCTGGTATGCCCAAGAACTCCGCATGTATAGTTTATTGGTGTTTTTAGGGCTCCTCTCTTTCTACGCCCTGTTGCGGGCTCTTGGAGTGGGCGAGGGTAGCCCAGAGAGCAACCGACGCTGGTTAGGTTTTTATATCCTAGTCGCGGGGGCTGTGCTATACACCCATTACACCGGTTTTTTCCTCCTCTTTTTCGAGGTTCTGATTCTCTTAGCCGTGGGCCTGTTGCGCCGTCAGTGGATACTCATTTTCTTGTTCGCCCTGGTTCTGCTGGTGGCTCTCCCTTTGCTCCCCTTCGCTATGCGCCGGCTACTTACGGCCAGCGTGGAGAGAGGTTATAGGTTTGTCCCCCTTTTCATCATCTTACGGGACCTTTGGAACTCTTTCAGTCTGGGCATATCCGTAGATATGAAAGAGGTTTTGTGGCTGGATCTCTTCTTTTTGGCCCTTTTCCTTTTGGGCTGCTTCATGTTCGACCAGGGAGATTCCCGAACCAGGCTGGGGAAATCCCTCTTCCTTTTGGGCTATCTTTTTGTTCCCATCTTGACCCTCTATGCCCTTTCCCATATTAAACCCATGTATCTGGGGGTGCGCCATCTCATCATCATCTCGCCGGCTTATTACCTGGGCTTGGGGGTAGGCTTGGATTCCCTTAGGAGGAGAGCCTTGCCCCTTTTGCCCCCGGTGGCTATCCTTCTTCTAGGAGGTCTATTCTATTCCACCTATAACTGCTATTTCGATGAGAGGTATATGAAAGATGATTTTCGCTCCATGGTGAGATATATGGAGGAGCATTCCAGGCCCGGGGATCTGGTGGTTTTCAATGACGCGGTCTATTCTCTCTTATGGGAGTATTACGCTGGGGGCGATCTCGAGTGGACCGCCCTACCCCGATATCCTGAAAGAGCCGGCCCCTCCACGGTGAAAGAGATGGAGCGCTTAGTCGAGGCGTATGAAGGGATATGGCTGGTCTACGGCCCTGGGGAGCCTCTGCGGGACCGCTCTGGTTTAGTGAAAAAGTGGTTTGAGGAACATCTCTTCAAGGCGGATGATAGGGTCTTTCCCGCCACCACTACCCTACTAGCGGTGGCCTACTATCTCCCTCACTCCCCTATCCTGGAGAGCCCGCCTCCCATGGGTGAGGAAGCAGGGGCCAACCTAGGCGACAGGTTGCTCCTCCTCGGCTATGAGAGGGGGTGGCCAGAGGTTGGCGACAAGGTATATCTAAACCTTTTTTGGAGGGTCAAAGAGGCGCTAACAGAAGACTATTCCTTCTCTTTCCGGCTTATGGACGAGGAGGGGCAACTATGGGTTCAGAACGATATCATCCCCTTTAACGACCATTATCCCACTTCCCATTGGGAACCCCACAAAGTGATAGCCCAGCCCGTCGTTATCCCCCTCCCTCCCGGTACGCCGCCCGGGCGTTACCAACTATCCCTGAGGGCATATTCCCGCCGAGATGGGCAAGAGTTGGAGGTGTTAGATGAGAGGGGGGTTCCTGCGGGAACCGCCGTAACCCTAGGAGAGTTCCAACTCTTCCCACCACCACTTCCCAGCCCCCAAGCGCTTTCTCTCCAACATCTCCGCCAGGAGGAGTTCGGAGGCCGACTGAGGCTTCTAGGGTACGAGTTGCCTTCCAAAGAGTGGCGGAGCGGAGAGAGCCTTCACCTGGAACTCTATTGGCAGGCTATGGCCAGCCTGACCAAGGATTACGAAGTGGTGTTGCAAATGGTGGATAAGAGAGGAGAGGTGCTTCGAGAGAGTGCCTACCATCCATCTAAGGCTGATTACCCCACCAGTTGGTGGGAGGTGGGCTCCCTGGTACGGGGTCAGTACGGTTTCCTAATCCCCCCGGCCGCGGAGGGCGAGAAAGCCCGGTTGATTCTAAAAGTGCGAGAGGAGAAAGCAGAGAGGTTTCTCCCCCTAGGTCCCAACTGGTGGCCCATCAAAGGGTATGGCCTGGCTTTAACCACGTTGACCGTGGCTGAGCAAGAGCACACTTTCCAACTGCCCTCTGTTCAGTACCCCATGCGAGCCGATTTGGGGGGTAAGGTCGAGTTTCTCGGTTATGACCTGGATAAGAGTCAGGTTGAACGGGGTGAGAGCATCACCCTCATCCTCTACTGGCGTGCCTTAACCGAGATGGAGATTAACTATCATATCTTCGTCCATCTCCTGAGCGCAGAGGGGGAGATCTGGGCCCAAAAGGATAGCCCTCCGGTAGAGGGCTCTCGTCCTACCGCCGGCTGGGTGAAGGGAGAGGTCATCCGAGACGAGTATCAGATAGCCTTAGAAGGGGAGATCCCAACTGGGGAGTATCTGTTGACGGCAGGCATCTACAACCCGGTAAGTGGGGAAAGGTTGCCAGTCCTTATAGAGGGGGAACGGGTTCAGGGAGATCGGATAGCCTTAGCCAGACTGCGAGTGGAGTAGAGGTTCTGGAATGATCGAAAAGTTCAGGGTGGTTTGGCGAACGAATTGGACTATAGGGCTTATTCTCTTCGCCTTTATTGGATTGGGGATCACTTATAGCCTGGTAACTCCCCTATTTGAGGCTCCCGATGAGAGGGGGCATTACTTCTATGTCAAACATCTGGCTGATGGTCATGGCCTGCCGGTCCTGTTACTTTCTGAGGTAGAGCCCTATTGGCAAGAGGGTGGCCAGCCTCCCCTTTACTATCTTATGGGGGCCCTTTTGACCTTTTGGATAGACACCTCTGATGCCCGGGAACTTCGGGCCGCCAATCCCTATGCTAATGTGGGCATTCCCCTGGCTTATGGAAATAAGAATGTAATTTTGCATAGCCCTGGGGAAGCCTTCCCTTACCAGGGCGCAATTCTGGCGGTGCATCTAGTGCGGCTCCTCTCGGTATTGCTAGGAGCCACAACAGTCCTTTTCACTTATCTCCTTGTTCTAGAGATATATCCAGAGGGAAGAGCCCTTGCCTTGGGCGCCGCGGCAATTAATGCCTTCATCCCTCAGTTTCTCTTCATCAGTGGTTCGGTCAATAATGACAATCTAGTTACAGCCCTTTCCTCCCTAAGCCTTTTTCTTCTTTTCCGTCTAATTAGACTGGGCCCCACTTGGAGGCGATATGCGCTCCTGGGACTAGTCCTGGGCTTGGCTTGTCTTTCCAAGTTGAGCGCCCTCGGCCTTCTAGGTCTGACCTTTATGGGGCTCCTTATTGTTTCCAGGCGACAGCGTTCGGCCTCCTCCTTGGTAAAGGGCGGCCTGGTCATTTTGATTATGGTTGGCCTTCTCGCTGGTTGGTGGTACCTTAGGAATTGGCTTCTATATGGAAACGCGACAGCCCTCAACATGTATCTCGCCCTAATAGAAAGGCGGGCCCGGCCTTTGACTCTCTCCCGCTTCTTCTATGAGATGCGGGGCTTCAAGACTTCCTTCTGGGCTCTCTTCGGTTGGTTCAATGTCCTGGCTGACTCAGCCCTCTATGTTTTTTATGACCTTTTGAGCCTAGCCGGACTTTTGGGGTTCTTGTGGGGAGTTATAAGGGGCGTTTGGCATAGGGAAAGGTTTCCCTGGGCTAGTTGGGCTCTTCTCTTTTCCTGGTTGGCCATAATGGCCTGTGGTCTTTACCTTTGGACAGCTCAGACCCCTGCCAGCCAGGGGCGCTTGATCTTCCCGGGCTTACCTGCCATCTCCCTTTTTCTTTTTTGGGGCCTGAGCCAACTGGTGCCCCGGGTCAGAGTTGGGCTTCTGGCTAGGGTTGTGGGAGGCCTTCTCTTCACCAGCGCGGCTGTCTCTCCTTTCCTCTATATCGCTCCGGCCTACAGTTCCCCACCCCTCCTCTCCCCGAGAGACCTGGCCTCTGTCCCCAGCCCATTAGAGATAGCGTATGAGGGCCAGATGAGGCTTCTGGGCTATGAAATCGGCAGGAGCACGGTAAGGCCCGGCGAGTATCTACCAGTGAGCCTTTATTGGCAGTCTATAGCCCCCATGGAGGAAAATTATACCATCTATGTCAAGGTCTTTGGGCCTGGAGGTGGTGTTGTGGGGCAGGTGGACACTTATCCCGGGCTCGGTTCCTTCCCTACCATCTTCTGGAAGCCGGGGGATGCCATCAGGGATACCTATATGGTATTTATTGAAGAGCCCTTGCAGGCTCCCGCTGCGGGCTACATAGAGGTGGGGCTCTATGAGCGTTCTACCATGAGAGCCCTTGACGCCCAAAGCCTCCAAGGGGAAGCCATGAGCCGGGTGATCTTGGGAAGGGTGAAGATCGCTTCCTGGAGACCTCAAGAACATGTTATTCCCCATACGCTAGATTACAAACTGGGGAATATGGTGAGTCTGGTGGGATATGGGATGGAGACGACTCAAGTTGAGGCTAGGGGAACGATTCATCTCACCCTCTACTGGCAGGCACAGGGAGAAATAGAAGCCGATTACACCGTCTTCACTCATCTGGTAGATAGCCAGGGCAGAATTTGGGCACAGAAGGACAATCAACCAGCGGGAGGGAATTATCCCACCTCCCTCTGGGATGAGGGCGAGGTGGTCAAGGACGAGTATGAACTGACCTTAGACCCCCAGATCCCGCCAGGGGACTACTGGTTGGAGGTAGGTATGTATCTTCTTTCCACTGGGGAGAGGCTTCATGTCTTCGACAGCCAGGGGGAGTTAAGAGGAGACAGGGTCATCTTGGGCCAGGTGGAGATAGGGGTTGGGAATGAGGGAAGCGCTCAAAGATAGGTGGTTATTAGCCATCTTGGCCACCTTCCTCATCCTGGGCAATATGTACGGATTTGTGACCCCCGTTTTCGAGGCCTCTGACGAGATATGGCACTACCCTGTAGTTAAGCATATCGCCGATACGGGTACTCTTCCCGTGCAGAGGCCGGGGGTGGAACAGCCATGGAGACAGGAGGGAAGTCAGCCACCACTATATTATATCGTGGCTGCCCTCACCACCTCTTGGATAGATACAAGCGATATGGCGGAGTTGCTCTGGCGGAACCCCCACGCCCAGATCGGGGTCCCTTTGGCCGAGGGGAATAAGAACATGATCATCCACACCGCGCGGGAGTCATTCCCTTATAGAGGGACGACACTAGCCGTTCACACTATCCGCTTCCTTTCGGTGTTGATGGGAGCAGCCACCGTGTTCCTAACTTACCTCATCTCCTTGGAACTCTTCCCCTCTCGCCAGGCCCTGGCTCTCGGTGCGGCGGCTGTCAATGCCTTCAACCCCATGTTTATCTTCATCAGCGGCTCGGTGTGCAATGACAACTTGGTCGTACCTCTCTCTTCTCTCGCCCTTCTGCTCATCCTTCGCTTAATGAAAGCCCCCCCTTCAAGACGGATGCTCATAGCCTTGGGTTCGATCATCGGCCTGGCTGCCATAACTAAGATCAGCGCCCTTGGTTTAGTCCCCCTGACCCTTCTTGCCTTGGGGTATGTAGCCTTTCAGCAAAGATCGTGGTTCTCTTTCCTCAAAGGGTGTCTTTTAGTATCTGCTCCCATTTTGATATTGGCCTCCTGGTGGTATGCGAGGAATTGGGTCCTTTACGGAGACCCTCTGGGGTTAGGCATAATGGTGGCTATCGCTGGCCCCCGGCTCAGGCAACCGAGTTTGGCCCAACTCTTAGGCGAGTTCCAGGGGTTCAGAATGGCATATTGGGGGATCTTCGGCGGCTTCAACATTCTGGCCGATAGCTGGGTTTATGCCCTCTTCGATATCCTAGGGCTCTTGGCATTGGCAGGTCTGATCATGGCAACGATGAAGGGGGTGATGAGAAGGAGTTGGGAGCGAACTCCCTCCCTCCTCCTTCTGGGCCTCTGGGTGGTTATCCTTCTCATCGGCTTGGTGCGTTGGACCCAGATGACCAAAGCCTCCAGCGGGAGGCTTCTCTTTCCAGGTATCTCCGCCTTATCTTTCTTTCTGGCCCTGGGCTTGGAACGGCTGGTAGGGCAAAGGTACTGTCGATACCTTTTGGGCTCCCTAATCGTCTTGATGTTCTTTATAGCCCTATCTTGCCCCTTCCGTTACATCGCTCCTGCCTATGCCAGGCCGCCTTTGCTTTCCGAGGAGGAACTCGGTTCCATATCTCACCGACTGGAGGTCAACTATGAAGGAGAGATGAGACTCTTAGGTTACGATATCGAGGAGAGGGTGATTAGGCCCGGCGAATTCTTGCCTATCACCTTGTATTGGCAATCCCTAAAGGTCATGGAGCGAGATTACACTGTCTACTTGAAACTCTTTGGACCCGACAACGAGGTGATAGGTCAGACCGATACCTATCCTGGCCTCGGCTCCTATCCGACCAC
>DMLA01000022.1 GCA_003453555.1 Chloroflexota bacterium
GGAAGCCCACCATGCGCCAGGTATTGAGAGCGCCCATATGCTTGCTCCCCCCACTTCGCACATCGACTCCCTTGAAGAGGTGGCCGAAGATCACCCCGAAGGGGATGGAGCCCAGAAGATAGGCTATGATTCCCGCCAGGGCCAGGCTTAAGAGGTTCATTTTAGGTTATCACTCGCAGGCGACTGGGTATGATCTTTATCTCTAGATGGTGGGCATCGGTATAGAGGATCTCGCCGTCGGCGTGAACGGGCAGAGGGTCGGGGGAATCGATGACTACCCTCTTCGCCCTGGCCATGGTGACCGGTTCCTTGTCCACATGGGTGCCCTTTATCACCTCTGGTAAGAGGCGGAGGATACCCAAGCGTCCCAGCCCTTCGGCTATTAAGAGATCGAAGACACCATCATCGTTCTTTGCATCGGGGGTGATGAGGAAGCCACCTCCCTCCCGCTTCCCGTTGGCCACGTTGATCATGGTCATGGGCATGGAGAGCCGCTCTCCATCGAACTCTACGGTGATATGCGGGATCTGGTACTCCTTCAGGGTGATGAAGACGGCCGCTAGATATAGGGGGAAGCCGCGGAGCACGTGTTGAATTTTCAGCGATTCGATGGACACCAGGGCGTCGAACCCTATCCCTAAGACGTTGACGAAGTAGCGATCGTTGACCTGCCCCACATCGATGAGGCGGGTTTTCCCCTCCCTAAAGCGCTGGCAGAGAGCCGTTAGGTCAGTGGGGGTGTCGAACATATCAGCGAAGTCGTTTCCGGTACCTATAGGGATCATCCCCAAGGTCACTTCGCTGTTGCTGGAGGAGAGGAGTCCGTTGGCCACCTCATGGGAGGTGCCATCCCCTCCCATAGCCACCACCAGTTCACACCCTTCCTCGGCCGCCCGACGGGCTATCTCCATCGCTTCTAGGGGCCTTGAGGTTACCTCTGTGGCGAAGTGGAGACCTTGATGGCGCAAGGCTTCCTCCGCTGCTGGCAGGGCCTCTCTCCCTCTCCCCCGCCCGGCTATGGGGTTGGCGATGAGTTTAATCATCCCTCCGTTCCCTCCTCACGGTTATCCTAGCCTCTCTTTCGGTCTCTTGTCTATTTGGGCAGCGGCTGTTCGGGGTTCAGTTCGTAGTATCTATGGGCACCACGGCTGCTCCGTATGAGGAGGCCATTCTTGATGGCCTTCTTTATCATCTCTTTGATCTGAGAGTTGGAGAGGTCTATCACCTCTTGGTTCCTCAGGCCGCGGAGGGCATTATATATGTGGACAAAGAGCACCGGTTCATCGAACTGACGCATGACATCTCGGAAGGCCTGCCATTCTCGGGGGCCGATCCCTGCCACCTCCTCCGCTTCCTCTTTCTCCTCTTCCTCGGAAGGAGGCTTGGAGGCGAAATGGCTCAATTCATAGGGGTCCTCGCCAGGCAAGAATACCTCGTTCACTGTGCCGCTGGTGAAGATCTGCACCAGCCCCCGCTTTTCAGCCTCCTTCACGAAATCCTTGAATTTGGCGAAGGGACGTCCTTGGGGGTCTTTGTACTCTTTCTCATCGAAGCCCCCTATGATCTCCATCAGCAGGAGTTTCAGAGAAGCCAGGGTGCAGACGTTCCCCCTGCTCCTGGCCAGTTGTACCGCCTCTACCAGAGCCCGGTAAGGGTCCTTGGGTGGCTCCTTAACGGTCTCCTCTTTGTCTATCAACTGTTGGTAGAGGACGAATTCGTCGGCGCTCTGGGCCAGATGGGCGGAGGCCGCTCCTCCAATGCCTATCACCACTACCCACTTGCCATGCTGACGGATAGAGTTCACCAGGGGGATGAAATCCCTATCCCCTGTGGCGAAGATGTAAGTGGTGATATTGGGATAATTATAGAGGGTCTTCATGGCCTCGATGCAGAGGTGGATATCTACGCTATTCTTTATCGCCTTGCTACTTTTGGTGTCGTCTCGGTCATAGTAATAGGTGGGGACATACATCGGCTCTATGCTGTTGGCGTAAAGGGCGCTGGTTACCCGGGGGTACCGGTACCAGTCAGCATAAGCCCGGGCGATGATAACCCTTCCGTAGTCGTTGCATCTGTCCATGATCGATTCGAAGTTGGGATCTGTATCGTATTTGTTGTGCACGGAGATGTAGATGTTCTCGAAGTCGATAAAAACCGCCACATCACCTTTCTCAACCATCGTCTACTCCTTTACCTACAGACTTATCTTTTAGAAACTCACCCCCATCATAGTCAGGAGGGCTACTGCCAGAGGAGCGATCAATAACGCTGGCAGATAGTTGGCTACCCGCAACCTCCTGATCTCCAGGAGAACAAGGCCGAGCCCCATGACTAGCACTCCCCCTGCCGCCGATATCTCGCCGATCATGGGGTCGGTAAGGAAACCCCCCAGGCAGGTGGCTAGCAAGGTGAGAGCCCCCTGATAAGTAAACACCGTTAAGGCCGCTAAAGGTACGCCCACACCTAGAGTGGAGGCCAGAGCCAAGGAGGCGAAACCGTCGAGCAGAGACTTGGTGGCTAGAAGGCTGAAGTCGCCTGTGAGGCCATCTTGCATGGAGCCCAGGATGGTCATAGGTCCCACGCAGAAGAGAAGGCTGGCCATCACAAAACCGCGGCTCAGGGGGATGTTACCCTCATCGCTTGTCGTGCCCTTCTTGGCCAGTCGTCGTTCCAAGCGGCGACCCAGATTCTCTAGCCGCCCTTCTATCCCCCACCATTCTCCTAGAATACCGCCCAGAAGAAGGCTGCCCAAGAGAATGAGGATATTCTTGGTCTCTAAAGCCAACTGAGCCCCGATGACCAAGGTCACTAGACCGAGGCCATGCATCACCGTCTCTTGAACCCTTTCCGGCAAGCGATGGCCCAGAAAGAGGCCCAGGGTGCCTCCCGCGATTACGGTGGCGGTATTTATAAGCGTGCCCATTTTACATATTATATCATTCCCGCTTGGATGAAAGCAACTTTTTGTTAAAGACGCCTATCTCTCCTACCGCCATCCCGCTCAGTATGAGGGCGCACCCTAAAAGCCCTCGCCAGCCTAGCCTCTCTTGTAAGAGGAGATAGCCGAAGAGCGCCGCGAAGACCGGCTCCGTGGCGAAAATGAGGGCTGTGTGGGTAGGGGAGGTGAACCTCTGGGCCTTACTCTGGGCGAGGAAGGCTAAGGAGGTAGCCATGATCCCGGTGAAAAATATGGCGAACCAGAGTCGGTGGCTCATCTGTGGGGGTGACCTCTCCATGGCCCAAGCGAGGGGGGCACTCAGAAGGGCGACCGTGGCTACTTGTATGGTGGCCAAACTACCTGTCTTCATCTGGGGGGCGAAACGGCCTAAAGCCACGATATGAAGGGCGAAGGCTACTGCACCGCCCAGAACCCATAAGTCGCCCCGGGCCATGCTCAGACCTCTTAGGGTGAGGAGCCCCAAGCCCATCGTGGCCAAGAGAACACCCGCGAGGGCATTGAGGTTTGGCTTTTTCCTCAAAAGAAGGGTAGAGAGGAGGGGGACGATCACCACCGATAACCCGGTGATGAAGCCCGCCTTGGAGACGGAGGTGTACTTCAGCCCTATGGTCTGGAGGGAGTAGCCCCCGAAGAGGAAGAGGCCCACTAAGGCCCCGGCTAGGAGCTCCCTTGGCGAAGAGGCGCGGAGACGAGGCCAGAATATGAGGGTCAGGACCAAGGCGGCGAAGAGGAAGCGAAGGGCAAGGAAGGTGAAGACGCCTATCTGGGATACCGCCTCCTTCACCATGA
>DMLA01000160.1:0-1903 GCA_003453555.1 Chloroflexota bacterium
CGCCATATCGGAAGGGCCCTCCAAGAGCGGGGCTGGGAAGTCGAGCATCTCATCGACCTAGACAGAGTCTGGATTCCCAAGGAGAGATAGAAATGCAAGAGAGGTGGATTGTCCTAACAGCCTTGATTATCACGGAACCAGACTTCTGAGTGACCGCGAAATGATATAGAGAGGAGAAAACCGATGCCAGACTGGATGAAACCATTGAAGGGAGACCCGATACCCTGGCTCCTGGAGCCCGATAACTCCTCGGTGCGCTACTTCACCCTGACAGACATCCTGGATCGGCCGGTTGACGCCCCAGAGGTGGTGGCGGCCCATGAGTCCATCCCAACCTGGCCGCCGGTGGCAGCACTGCTGGCGGCGCAGAAGGGGAACGGTTACTGGGTCAAGCGCGACTACTACCTGCCCAAGAACTACGGCACTTTCTGGGTGCTCAGCGTCCTCGCCGACCTGGGGCTCACCGCCGAGAATACCCAAGTAAGACGCGGCTGCGAGTTCATGTTCCAGTATCAGCGGCAGGATGGCAGCTTCTGCCGCCGACGCCCCGTCAAAGGGCGAGGCGTCATCTGGGAGACCCAGCCCGATCCCTGCACCCACGCCCGGATCGTACGCTTCCTGTTCCAGTTCGGCTACGGGCGGGATTCGCATACCCGGGCGGCTATAGATTGGTTACTGGCGACCCAGCGCGAGGATGGGATGTGGCTGTGTGCCCGGGCGGGCCGCCACGGTTGCCTGCGTGCCACCCTCGACTATCTCCGCGCCGCGGTTCTGGACGCCGAAATGGCCGCCCAGCCGGCCACCGCTCGTGCCGCCCAGGTGGTCTACAGCCTGCTACTGGAGCCCAAGATGGGGCGCTATCATGTCGACGATCTGTGGACGATCCTGAAGTACCCCTACTTCGGCTACGGGGTCATCAGCGCCCTGGATGCGCTGATGCGGCTGGGCTACACGCTGGAGCAACCCAGGATGGCGACCGCGGCGGAGTATCTCCTCAGCCGTCAGGGAGCGGACGGCACCTGGTCCCTCGATCAGGCAGCCCCACGCCCGCCCCTGGACATCGGCCAGCCGGGGGAGCCTAACAAGTGGCTGACGCTGGATGCGCTGCGGGTGATCAAAGGGTTGTACAGTCAGAGTTGAAGGAGAGAGAAGAATGACGTGGAAGAGACACTTGAACGATGATCCCCTGCCCTGGCTCCTAGAGTCAGGCCCAGACAACTCCGGAGTGCGCTACTCCACTCTGACTGATCTCCCCGAGCGGCCAGCAGACGATGCTGAACTGGTTGCGGCACGGCAGGCGATAATGGAGACCGGCCCGGTGCCGACCATCGAAGCGGCCATCCAAACCGGCGTTGAGTTCCTGCTCAGTCGCGATCCAGCACTGGCCGACTACCCAGCCGGCTGGAGCGACAAGCCCAGCCGGAGTTGGTTCAGGTTCGGCTTCCCGGTTTTCTATGTGACCGATGTGCTGCAGAGCCTGGAGGCCCTCACCAGCCTGGGTTTGGGCTCCGACCCGCGCCTGAAGTCCGCCCTCGAGTTGATGCTCTCCAAGCAGGACAAGCAGGGTCGGTGGAAGATGGAGTACACCTACAAGGGCAAGACCTGGGCGGATATGGAAAAGAAGGGCCAGCCCAGCAAGTGGGTCACCCTCAGGGCGCTAAGAGTGCTCAAGGGAGTATACGGTTAGCATGATTAAAGTCGGCTGCTGCGGCTTCCCCAAGGCCAAGCAAGAATATTATACCCATTTTCGTGTGGTCGAGGTGCAGCAGACCTTTTATCACCCTCCACGAGTGGGGACCGCAGAGAGGTGGCGGGCTGAGGCCCCAGATGATTTCGAGTTCACCCTCAAAGCCTGGCAACTGATAACCCATACCCTCAGTTCCCCCACCTACCGCCGACTGAG
>DMLA01000160.1:2334-3763 GCA_003453555.1 Chloroflexota bacterium
ATAGTCCTCTTCCAGTGTCCAGCCAGTTTCACCCCCACCAAGGAACATATCGCCGATATGCGTGCTTTCTTCCACCTGGTAGAGCGAGATGGCCTCCTCTTCGCATGGGAGCCACGGGGAGAATGGGAAGATAAGCAGATAAATGGACTTTGCCAAGAGTTAGATCTCGCTCATGGCCTTGATCCCTTCCAACGTCCACCCCTCTATGGGAAGATAGCCTACTTCCGTCTTCATGGTATGGGCGGGTACAGATACCGCTACACCGACCAAGACCTAAGCCGACTCCTCCGCTGGTGCCGGGAGTATGAGAAGGCCTACTGTCTCTTCAATAATATCAGCATGTTCGAGGACGCCCTACGAATGAAGGAGATGCTAAGATGAGCGACCTCATCCTGCGTAACGCCGAAGAGAGGGATCTCCCAGCGCTCAAATCTTTAACCCTGGAACTGCGAGGGGTGGCCGAGATAGAGACCCCTTATGAAGCCGATTTCCACAAGGTATTCTCCCTTTGCATCGATGACCCCAAGTGTCACATCATTGTCGCCCAGAGGGGAGCCCAGATATTGGGCTATCTCACCTTGTGGCTTCGCCCCTGCCTCTCCCATGCCGGGCTCTGTGCCCTCATCGATGACCTAGTCGTCGCTGAGGGGGCCAGGGGCCAAGGTATGGGCAGGGCGCTCCTGGAGGAGGCGCTGAAGCGAGCCCAGGGAGCGGGTTGTGTGGAGATAGAGGTCTCCACCGGCCTCGATAATGAGCCCGCCCAAGACCTCTATAGGTCCCAAGGCTTCCAGGAGCACGGACTTCTCCTCGAGCGAGATATCCCTTAAGCCCTACTTGGCCTCAAGATGAATAACCAGACTTTAACAAAAGGTGCTTTTGTGCTAAAATGGGTAAATACAGGAGGGGCTTTGGCCACGGTTCTATATCTTGTGCGACATGGCGAGACGAGCCTCAATAGGGAGCGCATCTTCCAAGGTCACCTCGATCCAGAACTCTCGGGGTTGGGATGGGAGCAGGCCAAGCGTCTCGCTTTGCGCTTAAAGGATGAGAAAATAGGGGCTTTCTACTCCAGTGACCTCTTGAGAGCCTACCAAACCGCCTCGGCCATCGCCGCTAAGCACCGCCAGGGCGTGATAAAGGTGAAAGAACTCCGAGGCATCGACTGTGGCCAGTGGACAGGGAAGTCGGTGGAGGAGATCGAAGCGATCTACCCTGAACTACTCATCACCTGGCGCTTCCAACCCCATCGCCATCGCATGCCTGGCGGGGAGAGCGTGGAGCAGGTACAGCGTCGCGTTATCCGCGCTTGGCAGAGGATCTTGACGGAGGAAACGGGACACAATATATGCATCGTTACCCACGCCATTCCGGTCAAGAGCCTCATGTGCCACTTCATGGAAGATGACCTCTCCTTGATGTGGCTTACCCC
>DMLA01000131.1:0-1977 GCA_003453555.1 Chloroflexota bacterium
ACCGCTGGGGCTCTCCATGAGGATGGAATCGCCCTGCCCCACATCCAGGAAAGAAACATGCAGTCGCCCATCAGGAAGGGTGAAAAGAGCGAGCCAAACAAGTAGGGCGACAATAGTTAAAGTGCCAAGGACCGCCACCATAGGTAAACGCTTAACCGGCGGTTTCTCAGACCTCTGTCCCGAAAAAGAACTCCCCCTTACCATCCAAAAGGCTATCAATACCCCATAAGAGAGCGCCGCCAAGCCAAGGCTGAACCCCCCTATATCTACGGCCGCCCAAGGCCAGCCGGCTGTCCTTCGCACCACAAAGACCGTCCAGGCTAGGGGTAGCCAAGCGGCCCAAGCCAAAACCTGCCCCAAAGGCTGAACGATAAGCCCCAGGATGGTAGCCACTCCCCCCAGAATCATCACTCCCGCTTGGGCGGGCACGATAAGAGCGTTGGAGAGGAGGGAAACGAGGGAGAACTGGCGGAAATTGTGGAGGATGATGGGGAGGACCCATAACTGGGCTGCCAAAGTGACGATGATGCCCTCTCCCAAAACTTTTAACCCTGAGGAAAGAACCCCCCATGATAGGCTGTCGAGACAGGAGACCAGCCACCCTTGCCAAGAGGGCACAAAGAGGATCAAGCCCAGGGTAGCGGCAAAGGAGAGTTGAAAGCCCAGGTCCCAGGGGGTGAAAGGGTTGAGGAGAGTCATGAGAAAGGCTGCAACCACCAGAGAGATAAGGGCTTGGGCCTGACGACCCAGGTGGATGGCTATGATATAGAGGCTTCCCATAATGGCTGCCCGCACCACCGGAGGATCGGCTCCTACAAAGAGGGTGTAAAGGACGATGCCGCTGAGGGCGAAGTAGAGGGAGCGATTTCGTCCCAGGATCCTCTGGCCTATATAAGAGAGGAACCCGGCTACGATAGCGATGTTGAAACCGGAGATGACGATGATATGGCTGGTCTGGGTACGGTTGAAGGCATCCCAGAGATCTTTGGGGATCTCGGAATCCCGGCCCAAGAGGATACCCGAAAGGAGAGAAGCCTCTGGCTCAGGCAAGAGAGCCCGGATAGTGGCCTGGGCCCTGTCTTTCAAGGCATAGAGAGTGGTATAGAAAGAGCTGCCTTGGCCCTGAGCCAGGAGATCTATCTGAGGATAAAAGAGCAGTGTGTAGATGCCTTGTCGAGCCAGGTAATCCTTGTAGGAGAAATCCTCGAACTCTGGAGGAGTCTCCAACTCCCCTTCGATCTCCAAGAGGTCGCCATAAGTGTAATCGGGATAGCGATAGGTGTGGACTAGAACCAAACCTCGGACCTCACGCCACTGCCCTTCAACCTTTAGCCGTTTCGCCTCCACGCGGAGTTTGACCCACCGGTCACGCAGATCCGGCTCCCCGACCACCACCCCTTCTAAGGTAACGGTATGGCCGTTATAGTAAGCCAGGGTGGTTTCATCGAAGTGGGGAAGGGCTACACTATACCGAAAAGCGCCTAGGAAAAGGGAGAGGAGGCAAAGGTTGATTAGCCTGAGGCGAGCCTCTCGCCACCCCAGGAGAAGGGAGATCGAAGAGAGAAAGAAAGCCACCCCTAGCGCCCAACGGGGAGGAAAGAGAAAGGAGGCGAGCCAGATGCCCGCCAGCCATGCGCAACCTAGATATAAAAGGGTCACCTGCGCCCCCTCAAGGCACGAAGATTAACTCCTTTATCTCTTCGAAGGTCGCCTCGCCGATGCCCCTGACGTTCTTGATATCCTCGATGGCAGCAAAGGGACCGTTGGCCTCTCGATAATCGACGACCCGCTGGGCCAGTACGGGTCCTATTCCGGGGAGGGTCTCCAGTTCCGCAGCGGAAGCGGTGTTGATATTGATCTTCCCTCCCGCTTGCCCCCCAGAAGAGCCAGAAGGTGGGGGCAGGGGAGGGTTCTCCTCACCCAGTCGGGGGACATATATCTGCTCTTCATCGTACACCCTTTTGGCTAGGTTGACCC
>DMLA01000131.1:2380-6299 GCA_003453555.1 Chloroflexota bacterium
AAGTAGACCCCGGGGTTCAGCACCGCTCCCACAACGTAGACCCCTACCTCCGCTGGGGTAGAAGCAAGAGCCGGGGTGGGCTCGATGATCTCGATGGGAGTAGGCCGGGGCCAGCGCAGATAGAAGAGAGCCCCACCGAGGATGATGGAGGAAAGCAAGAGCAAAGAGATATAGGTACCATATCTCTCCAGCCAATTGGAGGCCTCGCCCGTATCAGCCATCGTCACCACCCACTCCCTAGTGGGCTTCTATTTATAGACCCAAACCCCATCCTTTTGGATCAATTCCCCATCCAGATAGATCTCCCCTCCATATCGGAGGTCCTTAATCATATCCCAATGGATGGCCGATTCGTTCCTCCCGCCGGTCTCCTTATACGAGTCCCCCAGGGCCAAGTGGATCGTTCCTCCTATCTTCTCATCGAAGAGGATATTCTTCACGAACCTGTCGATGGCGAAGTTATTGCCGATACCCAACTCCCCGACCCGTTTGGCTCCCTCGTCGGTGGCTAACATCTCCAGAAGGAACTCTTCGCCCTTGGTGGCTTTGGCCTTCACCACCTCCCCATCCTCGAACCATAACTCTACCCCGTCTACCTCCCGGCCGCTACCAAACTGACCCGTGTATATCGCCGGATAGGTGTACTTAATGTGGCCCTTCACGCTATCCTCGAGAGGGGCGGTAAAAACCTCCCCATCGGGCATGTTCACTTTACCATCGGCGCTTACCACCGTTCTCCCCTCGATGCTCATGGTGATATCGGTGTCTTCCGCCTTGATGGTCACCTCTCGCCCCTTCTGGAAGAGTTCTTTTATCTCCTCCTGCTGTTGGGATAGTTTCCTCCAATCGATATCCACCGAGCGGTAGTAGAAATCCTCGAACTCGGAAAGGGACATGTCCGCCTCTTGAGCCACAGCCTCGGTGGGGAATATAGTGACCACCCAGCGCGTGTTTCTCACCCTCTCTCTCTGTATAGGCTGAAGCACTTTAGAGCGCCGGCCCACCTTTCGAGGATCGACGCTGGTGAGGCGCCTTGTATTGCTATAGGCCCTTAGACCGATCCAGACATCGGTATGCTCTATCTGATACATATTGAGGGAAGGAAACTTATCTAATTGGCCATCATCGGCCTCCTGGAAGAAGATCTCGTCCATCTCGTCGAAACGGATATCACAGATGATCTCCTTCGGGTTCCTCCTCACTACCTCCCGATAGACTGCCAAGAAAAGGGGCTTCGCCCCTTCGAAGGTGTAGATCTCGACTACTTCGTCCTCCTTCACCTCAGTAGAGTAATCGACTAAGATCTCGGCCACTTTGGCGATCCTAGGGTCCCTCATCTTCACCTCCTTCTCCCCTCCTCACCTCGCCTGTAGCGGGAATGGGCAGCGGTGGCTCCAGGTGGATCAACACCTGGTCCACACTATCTAGGCATTCCTTAAGCCGTCTCTCCAATCGCATCGATACCTCATGGGCCTGACCGATGGGGAGGTTCTGAGATAAGAGGCAGTTCAAGGAGACGAACAGTTTCTCTCCCGACCGTCTGACAGACACCCCCTGGCACTCTTTAAGATCCCCCATCTCCCTCACCACCTTCTCCACCTCCCGAGCCACGAGTTCCTCATCCCCTGAAACCTCACCTCCTTCCAAGGCCTCTATAGGCTCCATATGTACATAGACCTCGGCGATCTCTGGCATCTCCTCTCGCATCCGGCCCTCCAGCCTGCTGGCCAGATCGTGAGCCTCCTCGAGCCGCCAGGTCTCATCCACCTCCAGATGAAGGTCCACCAAGATGGGTCCCCCTATCTGGTGAACCCTGACCTCATGTACGCTAGCACCCATCCTCTGGGCTAAGGACCTGATCCGCTCGCCGATAGGCTCCTCCTTGGGCCATCGGGGCTCTACATGCACCACCACATCTTGGACACCTGGCATTCCCCTCATCACCTTTTTCTGCACCTCGTGAGCGATAGCGTGAGCCCGGTCCACGGGGGTCTCCGGGGCCACGTGGATATGGAGGTCTATATGGATATCGTCCTCCGATCCCCGGCTACGGACGCGGTGGCAACTCTCTACCCCCTCCACCCCCATTACCAACCGCTCGATCTCCCTCCCGCTCACCACGGCCCGATCCATCAATATGGCCGAAGAGGATCTTATGATGTCTATCCCGATCTTGGCGATGACCCCCGCTATCCCCAAGGCCAGGAGAGCATCGACGATGGGGTACCCCAATCGCACCAAGATCAGGCCAGCGATCACGGAAAGGGAGACGTATATATCCGCCGCGGTGTGAGACGCATCCGCCAGAAGGAACTCGCTTTGCAGTTCCCGACCCCGACGACGCTCGTAGACCACGGTGAAGAGGTGCACACCGATGCTGAAGATAACGGCCGCGAAACTCCAAAGGTTGATCTGGGGAACGGCAGGGGAGGATAACCTATCGATGACGCTGCGCACCAACTCTACAGAGGTGACGAAGAGCAAAACCGAGATGGAGATGGCAGCCAGGGCCTCAAACTTGCGATGGCCGTAGGGGTGCTCCTCATCTGGAGGGCGGGCAGCAAAAGAGATGCCCACCAGGCCGATGACGTTGGAGGCAGAATCGAAGAGGGAATCGAAGCCATCGGCCAGGATGCTCAAAGAGCGGGTGAGATACCCCACCACTATCTTGGCCAGAGTAGCCAGGAGATTTAGGGCCAAGGTAATGAGTAGGACCTGCCTGATGGCCCGAAACCTGTCCATAAGTTTAAGAGGCGGCTTTCTTCCTGACCAACTCGGTGAGGCTGGCGAAGATATCGATGGGCACCGGGAAGACGAGGGTGGTGTTCTGCTCCACCCCGATCTCGGTCAGAGTTTGAAGGTAGCGAAGTTGCATGGCTGCTGGCTCCACAGCGAGGATATGGGCCGCGTCAGCCAGCTTCTGGGAAGCGTTATACTCCCCTTCGGCGTGGATGATCTTGGCCCGCTTCTCCCGCTCCGCCTCCGCCTGGCGAGCCATGGCCCGCTGCATACTAGGCGGCAACTCCACATCCTTCACCTCCACCTGGGAAGCCTTGATGCCCCAAGGCTCGGTCACCTCGTCGATTATCTGCTGTACGGTGCGGTTGATTTTGTCACGGTGGGCCAAAAGTTCATCCAGTTCCGACTGGCCCAATACGCTTCTCAGAGTGGTCTGAGCGATCTGCCAAGTGACCCGGCGGTAATCCTCTACCTGGACGATGGCGTTCTCAGGGTCTATCACCCGGTAGAAGACCACGGCGTTCACCTTGACGGTGACGTTGTCCCTGGTTATCGCCTCCTGGGAGGGGATGTCCAAGGTTACCACCCGTAGATCCACCTTCACCATCCGATCCACAATAGGGATGATGAAAAAGAGCCCTGGCCCCTTGGCCCCTATGAGGCGGCCCAAGCGAAAGATCACCCCTCGCTCGTACTCCTGGACGATCTTGATGGCTGAGCCCAGGATGGCCACCAGCATCACGATGAGGACCAGAATGAGCGAGCCCAAGCCGGTAATGAGTTCTATTAACCCTTCCATCTATTTGCCTCCTTACTTTTTCTTCTTTACTCTCAGTTGGAACCCATCCACCCCTATCACTTCAACTTGCTCCCCCTTTCGAACCTCCTCCCCTTCAGCGATGGCGTTCCACCATTCGCCTCGCAGGAAGACGCTCCCTGTAGGATCTAAATCCGTGCGGGCCACAGCCAAGGCCCCGATGAGCGCCTCCCGACCGGTAACAGCCCGCCGCATCCGGGCTTGCACCGCCTTGCCCACAGCGAAAGCGAAAAAGCCCCCCGAGCCCAAACCCACCCCCACCACCAAACTGGTGGAGACGCGGGCGAAAGGAGACTGGAAAAGGATGAGAGAGCCAAAGATAAAGGAGATGATCCCTCCCGCAGTGAGGAGGCCATGGGTGGG
>DMLA01000131.1:6683-7294 GCA_003453555.1 Chloroflexota bacterium
GTATAGTTAACGTTAAGGACCCCCAGCGCATACAGAGACAACAGGATACATATAGCCCCTACTACGCCAGCCAGATATCCGCCAGGGCTGGAGAGTTCGAAGATGAGGCCGTTTATCCCCAAGGTCATAAGGATGAAGGCGATATTGGGGTCGGTGATGGTATGCAAGAAACTCTCGATGGGGTTCATGGGGATCCGCTTCACTCCGGCCCCTGTTGTCTCCAGGGTCACCGTCTGACCTAGGAGTTCGACCTCGAACCCATCCAACTCCTGGAGCAAGGTATCGAGGGAAGGCACCACGAAATCTACGACTCCCAGTTCTAACGCCTCTTGATCCGTAGCCGCAACCGCCTCTCGTACCGCCTTCTCAGCCCATTCCGCCGCCGCCTCCCCCCGCCGCTCGGTCAACCCCTTAATCAAGGAGACCAAGATATTTATGGCTTTGGCTTGCTCCGTCGCGGGCAGTTCTTCACCTTGGCCCGCAACCGGGCTGGCAGCGCCGATGCTCGTCTGCGGGGCCATGGCCGCCACATGAGCCGCTAGGACGACGAAAGTCCCCGCCGAGGCCGCCTGGGCCCGCTGGGGGTAAACATAAACCACGATGGGAACCCG
>DMLA01000034.1:0-2186 GCA_003453555.1 Chloroflexota bacterium
CAAAACGTCTGCTTGACATTTTTCCACAATTGAGGTATACTATTTGTTTGTATGACCTATACTCTCGAGGAGAGGTCCAGCCCTAATCCCGTCTTTATACGTTTTCACCAGTGACTATAGCCCGCTAGGGAGGAGACTCAGCGGGCCGCTATCTCCAGTCATTGTTCTTCACTCTATCCTGGCCCTGCATTGTGCTATGCGACCCTGGGTCAGTTACTATGGAACTCGGTTGCCTTCCTCCGAGATGGTCTGAGGTAACCGAGATTTTTGTGGGGGGAGGGAGATTTGCAGATCCAAGATTTCCGCAAGTTACGGATTAGTCTAGCCTCGCCAGAACAAATCCGCTCTTGGTCCTATGGTGAGGTCACCAAACCCGAGACCATCAACTACCGTCGACTGCGGCCAGAGAAGGATGGTCTTTTCGACGAGGCGATATTCGGGCCTACCAGGGATTGGCAATGCTATTGTGGAAAGTATAAGAAGATTCGGTATCGGGGGATCATATGCGATAAATGCGGCGTGGAAGTAACTCGCGCCCGGGTAAGACGAGAGCGGATGGGCCATATCGATCTGGCTTCCCCGGTAGCCCACCTCTGGTATACACAAAGAGTTCCCAGTTACATGGGGCTCCTGCTCGATATCTCGCGGCGCAATCTAGACCGTGTCCTCTACTTCGCCCAGTATGTCATCACCGAGGTAGATGAGGACGCCAGGGCCAAAGCGCTGAAGAATATAGACGAGAAGCTGAACAAGGAGATAGCGACCCTTGAAGCCGGCTACGGAGAACGGACCGATGAGATAGAACTGCGATTGGCGGAAGAACTGGGTAAGATCGAGGAGAAAGAAAAGGCGATCAAAGGCCGATACGAGGAGGAACTGGCTACTGAGACCGATGCCTTAGTGAGCGAGGCAGCCACTACTCAGAAGCGACTCAATGAGTCGTTGGGAAAGGTGAGCCGCAAAGAGATAGTCTTCGCCCCAACGAAGGAGACGATAGTCCCCAAGGGTGAAGAAATAGATAAGGAGCATCTCAACAGACTCAACCAACTGGTCCAATCTAGGGTAGAAGAGATCGAAGCCCGCATCGAGGAGAAACTGGAAAAAGAGACACTTCCCCTCCAAGGAGAGAAGGACCATCTTCGCCAGGTGGCTGAGGGGGAGATCGAGGAACTGCTCCGCCAAAAGGATGAGGAGGTTGAGGCGATCAAGGCCGCGACCGAAGCCGAACGGGATGAACTGCGCAGCCTTAAAGCGATGCAGTTCCTCAACGAGAGCCAATATAGGGAACTGGAGGATAAGTGGGGCCGCATCTTCAAGGCTGGCATGGGAGCCGAAGCCCTCTACGATATCTGTAAGAATATCGACCTGGACGCCTTGGCCGAGGAGTTACGCCAGGAAATCAAGACCACCAAATCTAAGCAGAAGCGCCGAAAATCTATCAAGCGGCTCCGGGTGGTGGAGGCCCTGAGGAAGTCGGGGAATCGTCCCGAATGGATGATCCTCACCATCCTTCCAGTTATCCCCCCTGATCTAAGGCCTATGGTGCAACTTGACGGAGGGAGGTTCGCCACCAGTGATCTTAACGACCTCTATCGGCGGGTCATCAACCGAAACAATCGCCTCAAAAAACTTTTGGAGTTGGGAGCCCCTGATGTCATCATTCGCAATGAGAAGCGGATGCTTCAGGAATCGGTCGATTCCCTCATCGATAATAGCCGCCGAGGGAAGGCCATCTCTTCTCGAGGGCGTAGGAAGTTGAAATCCCTCTCCGACATGTTAAAGGGCAAGCAAGGCCGCTTCCGTCGCAATCTTCTAGGCAAGCGTGTGGACTACTCAGGGCGCTCGGTGATCGTGATCGGCCCCCACTTGAAACTCCACCAATGCGGGCTCCCAAAGGGTATGGCCCTGGAACTCTTCAAGCCCTTCATCATGCAGAAACTAGTGGAGTACAACTACGCTCATAATGTGAAGGGGGCAAAGCGGATAATCGAGCAGCAGCGTCCAGAGGTGTGGGAGGTTCTGGAGGAGATCATAAAGGATCACCCCATCCTCCTGAACCGGGCTCCCACCCTTCACCGGCTAGGTATCCAAGCCTTTGAGCCAGTGTTGGTAGAGGGAAGCGCCATCCAGATCCACCCCTTAGTCTGTGAAGCCTTCAACGCCGACTTCGACGGCGACCAGATGGC
>DMLA01000034.1:2530-6086 GCA_003453555.1 Chloroflexota bacterium
GCGGCAAAGCGGGAAGCAAAGGAACTGATGCTCTCCAGCAAGAACCTCTTCTTGCCCGCCAACGGCCAACCCACCGTGGGGCCCACAAAGGACATGGTTTTGGGCTGCTACTACCTTACCCTGGAAGAGGAAGGGTGCAAGGGCGAAGGGAAACTCTTTAGTGACATAGAGGAGGTGCTCTTGGCCCACGACCTGGGGTTAGTGGATCTACACGCCAAGATAAAGGTGCGAACAAAGACAACTGTGGGCAAGAGCAAGCGCACTAAACTCCTGGAGACTACTGCGGGACGGGTTATCTTCAATACCGCCTTGCCCGAGGAACTCCGTTTCAAGAATGAAGTGATGGATAAGCCGAAGTTGAAGGAGTTAGTGACCGAGTGTTACCATCGCTTGGGCTTAGAGGCAACGGTCAAGATGGTGGACGATGTCAAGGATCTAGGGTTCCGGTACGCTACCCGCTCTGGACACACTATCAGCATCAGCGACATGACCATCCCCGAGGCCAAGCGGGAGATCTTGGAAAGGGTTGACGCGCAGGTAGATAAGATCCAGAGGCAATATCGTCGGGGTCTTATCACCGAAAACGAGCGATATGTGAAAACGGTGGAACTTTGGACCCAGGCTATGGATGAAGTTACGGAGGCGGTAGCCGAGACTTTGGACCCTCTAGGCTCCATCACGGTGATGGCCACTTCGGGAGCCACGAAGGGAGGGTTCCAGCCGATCCGGCAGTTGGCAGGAATGCGAGGGTTGATGGCTGACCCCTCAGGCCGTATCATCGCCCTTCCCATCCGCTCCAACTTCCGCGAAGGGCTTACCGCCCTGGAGTACTTCATCTCCACCCACGGGGCTCGGAAAGGGCTGGCCGACACCGCCCTTCGCACCGCCGACGCTGGCTATCTCACTCGACGCCTGGTGGATGTGGCCCAGGACTCCATCGTCAACGCTATGGATTGTGGTACCAAGATAGGGATCTGGGTGCGGGCCAGCGAGGATGAGGGGATAGGAACTAGCCTGAGTGAGCGGATCGCGGGGCGGATCGCCGCCCGGAAGATCACCCGCCCCAGGACGGGCAAAGTTCTAGTCCGCCAGGGAGAGATGATCGAAGAGGATCAGGCGAAGGCGATTGAAGAGGCCGGGATCACGGAGGTGTATGTGCGCTCTCCCCTTGTCTGCCAGTTGCACTATGGGATTTGCGCTCTCTGCTACGGTAACGATCTGGCCCGAGGAGGTCTCGTTCGCCTGGGGGAGGCTGTGGGTATCGTAGCCGCCCAGTCGATCGGCGAGCCCGGAACCCAGCTCACCCTCCGCACCTTCCACACCGGTGGCGTCGTGGAGGGAGAGGATATAACCCACGGCTTGCCGCGCGTGCAAGAGCTCTTCGAAGCCCGAAACCCCAAGGGGCAATCGATCATCTCCGACATAGACGGGACCGTGCAGATCATCCGCCAGGAGGGAGTGCGTAAGATCCGAGTCTCAGCCGCCGAGGTCTTTAAGGACGAGTATCCCATCCCAGGCAACCATAGGATCCTGGTGAAGGATGGAGAGGAGATCGAGGAGGGCACCATTCTCGCCCAGCGGGGGAAGGAAGGGTCGCCCCGCTTCAACCAGATAATAGCCAGCGAGGGCGGAAAGGTCTTTAACGAAAAAGGGTGTATCATCGTCCGTCGCGAAAAACACCTGGAGAAGGAATATGAGGTAGCCTCTGCGGCTCGCATTCGAGTGGAGAACGGCCAGCGGGTCAAGGCCGGAGAGCAGCTGACCGAGGGCTCTAAGAACCCCCATCATGTTCTGCGCATCCAAGGTCGAGAAGTGGTTCAGCAATACCTTTTGGAGGAGATTCAGAAAGTGTACCGTTCTCAAGGGGTAAATATCAACGACAAGCATATCGAGATGATCATCCGGCAGATGCTTAGCAAGGTGCGGGTCAAGACCCCGGGGAACACGGACTACCTCCAAGGCGAACTAGTCAACCGGATCGAGTTTGAAGAGGTCAACCGCCAAGTGGTAGAGAAAGGCGGCAGGCCGGCTACCGCACAGCAGGTTCTTTTGGGTATCACCAAGGCGGCCTTGAACACAGAGAGTTTCCTCGCCGCTTCTTCCTTCCAGCACACCATCAGCGTCTTGGCTAATGCAGCCATTGAGGGGAAGGTAGACGAACTCCGCGGCTTGAAGGAGAACGTAATCCTTGGTAAACTGATACCCGCGGGGACGGGGTTCCCGACCGAGGAGGAAGAGGCCGAAAAAGAGGCCGCCCCGACGGAGATGGCCATGGCGGCGACAACCTAAAAGAGAGGTACAGATGTGATGTTTGAAAGTGAGAATGGCACCGGCGAAGAAAAGGCCCTATCCCCTATGTGGGAGTTTCTGGGCGAGGAGTTCGACTATCGGCGACCCAAATGGGGAGACATCCTCGATGCTGAGGTGGTTCGCATCGATAAGGATGCGATCATAGTCGATGTGGGGGGCAAGACCGAGGGGGTAGTACCCAGCCAAGATCTGGAGATGCTCGATGAGGAAGTTCGAGCCAGCATAGAAGTGGGGGATAGGGTATCCGTCTATGTCCTGCGACCAGAGAGCCCAGATGGGGATCTGATCGTCTCCGTCAACATGGCCCGCACGTTAGAAGACTGGCAGGAAGCGGAGAGGTATCTGGAGGAGGGGAAGATCTATGAGGGCACGATCACCGGCCACAACAAGGGTGGCCTGATCGTGCCCTTCGGCCAGATTCGCGGATTCGTGCCCGCCTCCCAACTAGTCAACCTGGGAGGGAGGCAAAGCCCCGAATCTCGGATGGAGAGACTGGCCCAAATGGAGGGTGAGAAACTCCAATTGAAGGTGATTGAGGTGAACCAGCACCGTCGGCGCCTCATCTTTTCCCAACGAGCAGCCATGCGCCACCTGCGAGAAGAGCAGAAGGAGAAACTGCTTGAAGAGTTGCAAGAGGGGGATATCCGCACCGGGAAGGTGAGCAACCTTTGCGATTTCGGAGCCTTCGTCGACCTAGGAGGAGCCGATGGCCTGATCCACATCTCTGAACTCTCCTGGCAGCGAGTGAAGCACCCTCGAGAGGTATTGAAGACAGGCGACGAGGTGGAGGTCTACGTCCTTCGCGTCGACCGAGAGAAGAAACGGATAGGCTTGAGCCTGAGGAGGCTACAACCCGACCCCTGGACCCTGGCTGATGAGAAATTCTACGTGGGGCAGATCGTGAAGGGCACCATCACCAACGTTGTCAACTTCGGGGTCTTCGCCCGCATCGATGAGGGAATCGAGGGCTTGATCCATATCTCCGAGCTCTCAGATGAACCGTTCGATGACCCGCGAGAGATCGTTCACGAAGGCGATCTGCTTCCTCTCAAGATCCTCAGCATCGATACCGCTCGCCAGAGGATCGCCTTGAGCCTCAAGCAGGCCCCTACCCTAGAGGAGTTGGAGGGCCGAGAGGCCCTAGCCGAGATGGTTCAAGTCGAAGAGACGGCTCCTGAGGAAGCGCCCCTTCCAGAGATGGAAAAGATAGCCGGGGAAGTAGAGGAGGTCACTCCAGAAGAGGTGC
>DMLA01000098.1 GCA_003453555.1 Chloroflexota bacterium
GCGATGATGGGTCTCCCCTTCATCCCCTCCCGAAACTTGCTAGGCACCGATACCCTCAAATATTCCTCTGCTAAGGTGGTGAAGGACCCCTTCAGCGGGAAGCCGATCTGCCTCATTCCTGCCGCCTACCCCGATGTAGCCTTCTTCCATGTCCCTCGCTGCGATATCTACGGAAACGCTCAGATCGACGGCATCATCGTCGAAGATTTCGAACTGGCCCGAGCGGCACGGCGGGTGATCATCACCACGGAAAAGATCGTAGATAACGAGGTCATACGAGCCCAGCCTCACCGCACGGTCATCCCCTTCTTCGTAGTTGATGCCGTCTGTGAGGTGCCCTATGGCGCTCACCCCTGCCAGATGCCTTATCTCTACTTCTTCGACGAAGAGCATATCGGCGAATGGCTCCAACTCTCCAAGACCGAGGAGGGGACCCGAGAATATTTCCAGAAGTACGTCTACAGCGTAGATGATTTCGCTGGGTACCTGCAACTAGTGGGCGGGGAAGAGAAACTAGCCTATCTGGCGCGAGTGGAGCGGTTGGAAGAACCTATGAAAGCCCCCTGGCTGAAGAAGGAGAGAAGATGAGAGAAGAGTACACCCCCACCGAACTCCTGGCCTGCGTGGCCGCCAAGATGCTGGAGGATAGGAAATCGGTCTTTGTGGGCACCGGCCTACCTATGGTCGCCTCCATGCTGGCCCAGAGGACTCACGCTCCCAACCTTCTCATCATCTTCGAGGCCGGGGGTATGGGCCCCCAGGTTCCGGTCCTCCCCATCTCCGTGGGCGACTCCCGCACCTTCCACAAGGCGGTGGCCGCCTCTAGCATGCATGACGTTATGTCCCTCTGCCAGGGAGGATACCTGGACTACGGATTCCTGGGCTCGGCCATGATAGACGCCTACGGGAACATCAACACTACCGTCATCGGCGACCACGATGCCCCAAAGGTGCGACTGCCAGGCTCGGGAGGAGCCAACGATGTAGGCTCCTTCTGCTGGCGGACCATCATCACTATGCGCCAAGATGCAAGTCGCTTCGTGGAGAAGGTAGACTTCATCACCACCCCCGGCTATCTTGATGGCCCTGGGGCCAGGGAAAGGGCTGGCTTGCCCCAGGATACCGGCCCCTACCGGGTCATAACCCAACTGGGAGTTTACGATTTTCACGAGGAGACCAAGAGGCTCAGACTCATGGCTTTACATCCCGGTATCACCGTAGAGGAGGTGCAGAATAACAGCGGATTTGAGATAATAATCCCCCAGAGGGTGGAAGTCACCGAGCCTCCCACGCCCGAAGAGCGCCGCCTCCTTCACGAGATAGACCCCACGGGGATGGCTATAGGGAAGTAGAGGAGATCTGCCGGGCGGCGTGAAGGTTGTAATAGTTTCCCACTGGTCCAAGCATCTTCGTACTATGCGAAGAACAGCTCGCCTAACATACGCTATGTACAATCACACCAGCACCAAAAGAATAGAAACCCAAGAGCACTCCCTGACACCAAAGAATGTCAAGGCTCAAAGCCAGTAGTTGGAGATCAGATATGCAGGAAAAATATGCAACGATTCCTATAGAAGATTTGGAAACAAAGGTAGAAGAGGAGCTATTTCCTGCAGCCTTTCGTATTTGCCACAGAATCGAGGAAGAGGGCAACAAAGAGTTTGAATCACGTCTACAACGATATATATCAACGAAATGTCCACTCCGACAATGCGCAATTCTGAACAATGAACCAGCAAGATGTCCCAAACCATTATGCTGGATTGCAGAAGGTCCCACCTGGCCAGAATTTTTGCTGCCAGAGATAAGTGCGGTGTACTTTATGTTGACGTATAGTTATATGGAAGCTTTGAACATTCCGGACGATCCTGATGAAGAAATCACCCTTAGAGAAAAGCCTCTCAATGTCATAAATCGGAGACTAGGAAGTGCAAACACTCAGGATTTTATTATTGAAGCCTTTGAAGAATCTCAGATTCTCAAATCGCGCGTCCCTGTCATCAAAGATATTCTATGGGCACACAATAAGACTAGATATACACTATCGGTTCCACTATTGATTATTCAAATTGAGGGAATTTTGCATGATCTAGCCTATCACTTTAACTGGCAATTCGAAAAGAAAGAAATGTATCGGGGTGAGTCTGCAAAAGTATGGGCTATTGTTAAGAAATTGGGTCATGAACCTTTCGAGATCGCTCTAAGCAGCTTTTATAGCCGAAAGGGCAGCTCTGGAGATTCCCCAAGGAATCTTATTCTCCATGGCCGCTCTCTAGACTATGCAAAAGATCATAGGTTGTCAGCAGTTTTGTTTCTTGTTCTGATCTATCTTACCACCTTTTCTCAAATGAGAATTCAAGGGAGAATTACTATCGACTAGATTGTGGTCAATGTACTGTTAGAGAAGAAGCAAAGGAATCGGAGAGGAAAGAGAAGGGTTGAGGAGGCAGTCATCGTGGACTTTGAACTCACCGAAGAGCAGAAGATGATCCGCGATATGGTGCGCG
>DMLA01000124.1 GCA_003453555.1 Chloroflexota bacterium
GATGTCCAAACTCAGGTAACTCATCTAGAAATAATACTCCCTGATGAGCCAGACTTATCTCCCCTGGCTTGGGCCAGGTTCCTCCACCCACTAACCCAGCATGGCTGATGGTGTGATGAGGAGACCGGAATGGCCTCTGCATGATGAGGGGGGTATCAGGTGGCAATAGCCCCCGCACACTATAGATCTTGGTAACCTCCAAGGCCTCCTCGATACTCATAGTGGGAAGGATGGTGGGTAGAGCCCGCGCCAGAAGCGTCTTCCCCGCTCCAGGTGGACCACTCATCAGCACGTTGTGACCCCCCGCGGCGGCTACCTCCAAGGCCCGCTTCACATGTTCCTGGCCTCGCACATCGGCAAAATCGATAGAGTATTCAGGTGCCTTAGCCACCAATGCCTCAGGATCGGCCTCATATGCCGATATCTCTTGCAATCCGTTCAGATGACCCACTAACTGGGAGAGGCCCTCTACAGGGATGATCTCTATCCCACCAATGAGGGAGGCCTCCGGAGCATCGAAAAGAGGTACGAAGACCCGCTGGAACCCCTCCTCCTTAGCCACGCTCACCATGGGCAAGATGCCCTCGGCGTGACGTACGCTCCCATCTAATGAGAGTTCCCCGATGAAAACAGAAGAAGAGAGGGGTGAGACCTGCCCTGAGGCCCAGAGGATCCCCACGGCGATGGGGAGGTCGGCGGGGGCCAGGTTCACGGTGAGCCTTTTCATTGGGAAGACGAAACATTCGTTCTTGTGCACTGTCGTTGAAAAGCATTCCCCGTGAATCTCCCTTGCTTGTGAAGCTCCTCCATCTCGTGTCGGAGTTGGCCTCAGCGCATACTAGATGACCCTGAGACTCCCTTCAAGGCAGTGTTACCGGAGATGACGGGGGTCGCTTCTCTTGACACACCCCAGACCTGACACTAAGATCTACCCCGCTTCACCTAACTTGAGACACTGGTCACCGAATAGGTCCCCGTAGGGGAGGGATAGGCTTTCTAGGCATAATGGGGAAGGAGGCCCCACCCATGACAGTGAAGAAATGGACGGCAGACCAGAAGCTGCGCGTTCGGCATCCTATCCGTTCAGGATCCGAAAAGGGAGGATGCCTCCCCTTCGGGTCCTGGAGACCCTCAGGGTCCGAAGGAAACATCCGAAGCAGAGATAGTGCTAGCGGGGCTGAGGATCGAAGGGGCCGCTTCTTCCTTTCCTGGCAAGTGGTGACAATGAGTTATCTGGCGAAGGCGCATTCCTGACCGAGTAGCGTCTTCAACAATCTCCTGGGTTTGGTCCGGAGTGATGAACACCTCGTACCCGGTGTCGAAGCACCCAAGAGGAGAGGCATCTCCAATCGCTGCGCTACTCGTGCGGCACAACTGCCAATATGGTCCGTCGGGCGCGTGCCGGGCCTGGCGGTAAACGAAATCGGAGTTCCTCTGCACAACAAAAGGTCTTGAACTCGACAATCACCTACTCGCCCATATCAAGCCTATTCACCGAACAGGTTTTCCATCAGAACCCGTTTTGAGCGATCGTGTCTTTGTACCAGAGGGCACTATCTTTGGGAATGCGCTCCTGGGTCTCGTAGTCTGTCCAAACTATGCCAAACCGCTGGGTGTACCCCTTGACCCACTCGAAATTGTCGATAAGCGACCAGACGAAATAGCCAGCCAGGGGCACGCCGTTTTGGATGGCACGGTGCGCTGCCGCAAGGTGGGTACGCAGATAATCCACTCTTCGGTGATCTCTTACCCTGCCATCGGTGTCGGGCCTGTCAGAATAGCTGGCTCCGTTCTCGGTGACATAGATTTTGCGGGGCTGATATTCAAAGCGCAATCGGTTCAGTATGTCATAGAGGCCATCAGGGTAGACTTCCCAGCCCATCTCTGTCCGTTCAGAATCGGGAGCTGGGAAGGTGGTTTGGGGCAAGTTGTCCGGCGCATTTTCATCCCGTAGTATTCTCCGTGTGTAGTAGTTGACACCCAGAAAATCGGTTCGGGAGGCAATGGTATCCAAATCACCATCGTGTACAAAGGTCAGCCCCCCGGCTGGCAGATGACCCTGGGCCATGTAACTTGCCACCATGTCGGCCGGGTAGTGACGTCCGTAAAGCGGGTCGAGCAACCAGCGGTTTAGATAGCCGTCAAAGTGACGGCAGGCATGGAAGTCGGCAGCACTGGCAGAAGCGGGCACTGCTGGCACCAAGTTGAGTGCGATACCCACCTCGGCATCCCGGCTGTTACCACGTATGATGGGCACTGCCCAGCCATGGGAGAGTAAGAGGTGGTGCGCGGCACGCAAGGCGGCGTTCCAATCCTGAATGCCAGGCGCGTGCCGGCCAGTCAGGTGACCTTCAAAGCCAGCAACCGCTGGTTCGTTGTGAGTGATCCAGTGCTTTACCCGGTCCCCCAGGTGGCGGCTGATGACATCGGCGTATTGGGCAAAGGCTTCGACTGTGGCACGAGCTGGCCAGCCACCTTCGTCTTGCAAAGCCTGGGGTAGGTCCCAGTGGTAAAGGGTCAGAAATGGCGAAATCCCTGCCTCCAGCAGGCCATCCACCAACCGACTGTAGAAATCCAGGCCAGCCTGGTTGACCTCGCCGCGGCCTCTCGGTAAGATGCGCGGCCAGGACACAGAAAATCGGTAGCCTTCTATGCCCAGAGATTTCATCAGAGCGATGTCTTCGCGCCAGCGATGGTAGTGGTCACAAGCGACATCGCCGTTGGTGCCATCTTCGATTTTGCCGGGCGTGTGTGAGAACCGGTCCCAGATCGACTCGCCTTTCCCGTCTTCGTTCCAGGCACCTTCGATCTGATATGATGATGTGGCAACGCCCCAGATGAAACCCTCGGGAAATCGCAATTTCGACACTCCTACACCTCCTCGCGCTCATACACCACTGTGGCATGCGTTCGTTCTTCCCACCCTGAGAGCAGGGTCCTTTCGGCTCATAATCACTTCAACCTGATGAGTTTTGCCATCTCCAAGAATGGGTACAATGTTGCCCGTAATCTCTTTGCCATCTACTTTGATTGACTTAATGTCTTTGCATATATGATCAGGGTTCTTGACTTCGATTTGGTAAACGGCGTTTCTAAATACTCTTGTTACCCTGAAGCCGTCCCAGTTCCCAGGGATACAGGGGTCAATTTGGAGTCCTTCATAAGTTGGCATAATGCCCAAAATATGCTGTGTTGCTGCCTGATAGATCCAGGAGGCGGTACCTGTAAGCCAGCTGTTACGGGCCAGCCCAAACTGAGGGTGTTCATCTCCAAGTATGTTTTGTGGATAGACGTAAGGCTCGCATTCAAACTCATCAATTATACCATTCTTGGCCGCAGGGTTGATCTGGGTATAGTATTCAAAGGCTCGGTCTCCATTCCCAACCATCGTTTCGGCGATAATGACCCAGGGGTTTGTGTGCAGGAAGATGCCCCCATTCTCCTTCGCCCCAGGGGGGTAGGTGGTAACCCCTCCCTTTCTCGGATCGAATGCCTTGTATCCTGGAGTGCTTATCTTGACACCGTTTCTGGTGTTGAGTCTCTCGTACACGGAATCAAGGGCCTTTGCAGCCCTCTCCGGAGTGGCAAATCCGGATATGACAGGCCAGGATTGCCCATTGGCGTAGATCTGCCCCTCCGTGTTGGATCTTGAACCCAGAGGTGTTCCGTCAGCATCGAAATATCGAACGTACCATTCGCCATCCCAAGCATGTTCATTCACCCTTCTCTTCATCTCTTCGTAGTATGCCGTATATCTTTCCACAGACTCTGTGTCTTCTAGATACCGGGCAAGTTCAATCATCTCCAGCAGGGCCTTACCGTATAGATTGGCGACAAACAGCGACTCCGCACCTGCCTTCAAATTCACTGTATCGTTCCAGTCGGCAAACCCCAGGAGCGGCAATCCGTGCGCGCCCAGATCATGCCTGGTGAACTCAATAGCCCTTTCCAGGTGGTCATGGACCGTTCCCGATTCGAGGGGGTTACCTTCCCTGTCCTTTTCATAATAAGGTATGACTTCATCTAAGAAGGCGATCTCTCCCGTCTCTTTGATGTAGGCGGTTATGGCCAGGACGATCCAAAGATGGTCATCCCCGTAATATCTAGGCGCGCCCTCCACCTCTCTGGAGTCACCTTCGTTCGCCACCATGGTTAGGGGGTTGAACTGGTGCATGGCAGAGCCGTCTCTTTTCTGGATATGAAGCACTTTTCTGATCAGGTCTCTTCCCTCCTCAGGAAGGTGGCCAACCATCCCCATCACATCTTGAGAACTATCCCTGAACCCCATACCTCTTGCGCCAAGGCCAAGTTGATATAGGGAAAGGTATCTCGACCAGTTCTTGGTGATGTAACATTGTCTGGGGTTGTGGACATTCAACATGCGATTCGTATTGATGTGAGGAGTCTCCACTTGCATCTTCGACAGATAGTTGTCCCAAAATCGAGCCAAGCCCCCGAAGGCTTCATCCACGCTCTCTTCATCCCTATAGTTGCGTACCCAGGGAAGCGCCTTCTCGACGCTCTCTTCTTGACCGAGTTGGGTGATAACCCTTATTGTCTCGCCCGGTTGGATCTCTCCC